>JAFGFC010000171.1 GCA_016931325.1 Spirochaetota bacterium
ATATTAAGGAGAAGATAATGGCCAAGATCCTTGATGGGAAAAAGCTTTCTGAAGAGATCCTTTTAAAATTAAAACGGGAAGTCACCGGCTTGAAGGAAAAATACAAAAAGGCGCCTCACCTTGCCGTGATCATGGCGGGCACGTATCCCCCTTCCATCGTCTATGTGAATATTAAAGGAAAAAAGGCTAAAGAGATCGGCATGGATTTTACCCTTTTTAAAATGCCGGAAACCGTTGAAGAACAACTGGTTATTAAAACGATCAATAAATTGAACAGGGATAAAAAGATCAACGGTATCATTGTCCAGCTGCCTCTTCCCAAACATCTGAATGAACGCAGGATCCTGGACCATATAGCCATTGAAAAGGATGTGGATGGCCTCACCACCGAGAATATCGGGGCTTTAGTCTCCGGTTACCCTTACTATATTCCCTGCACGCCTCAGGGGATCATGGAGCTTGTCAAGCTAACAAAACAGAAACTGGAAGGGAAACGCGCCGTGATCATCGGCCGAAGCAACATTGTCGGCAAACCCATCGCCTTTCTCCTTTTAAAAGAACACTGCACGGTGACCCTGTGCCACTCCCGGACAAGAGATCTTGACAGGGAGGCCGCTTCGGCTGACATCCTTGTCGTCGCTATAGGACGTCCCCATTTTGTCAAAGGCAGCTGGGTCAAGAAGGCAGCCACAGTGATTGATGTGGGAATAAACCGTGTGGAAGATAAAACATCTCCGAAAGGATATCACCTTGTGGGAGATGTGGACTTTAAAGCCGCAGTAAAAAAAGCGGCCTACATCACCCCGGTTCCGGGCGGTGTAGGGCCGCTTACGTCTATCATGCTTTTAAAAAATACGATCGAATCGTTTAAAAAGAATTATTGAGACAGATCTTTTTCCAGCTGGTCGATCTTTTCCTGCACTTCACCAATAGCGTTTTCCGCTTTCACTTTCATGTCTTTGGCTTTCTGAGCGGCGTTATCGGCATAGCTTTTCGCTTCTTTGGCCTTTATTAAAGCGTTCTTGTAATCTTTTTTGGCTTTATAGGCTTCCGCTTCTTTTAAAGATTTCACAGCCTGGTCATATTCCGCTTTTACAGCGACATTAGCTTTGATCGCCTCGGCCTCTGTAACAGCCTTTTTTCCATCATCCACAGTTTTATCAGTATGCTTGGGAAGAGCCTTGTTATAGGCTTCATCTGCTTTTTCAGCCGCATCTTCAAAATTGCTGCGGGCATCTCTGTTGTCCCGGCTCTCTTCTTTTGTCATCACTTTTTCGCCATCGGTGATCATCTTTTTGGCTTCATTGTAATCATTGGCCGCGTATTCCTGCGCATTGACTTCCTCGGCTTTGGCCAGTGAGGCTTTGGCCTTGTCAAGATCCTCTTTGGGTGGGGCAATAGCGCATGACGCCAAAAGTACGATAACACCTAAAAGGTAGGTTAATTGCTTTTTCATCTCCAACACCTCCAACTAAATTTTGAAATAGGATTTAATGTCCTTGATTTTATCTGTCTTTTCCCAGCTGAAATCCTTACGTCCGAAATGGCCGTAAGCCGCTGTCTTTCTATATATAGGTTTTCTCAGATCAAGGGCTTTAATGATCTCTCTGGGCTTGAGACCGAAAACCTCTCTTACCATCTTCTCGATCTCTTCTTCCGGGAATTTACCCGTGCCGAACGTGTCCACTGTCACGGATACCGGTTCTGCGACTCCAATGGCATAGGCGACATGGATCTCGCATTTAGAGGCGATACCGGATGCCACAATATTCTTTGCCACATATCGCATCATGTAGGCGGCAGAACGGTCAACTTTGGTGGGGTCCTTGCCGCTGAAACAACCTCCACCGTGCCGGCCATATCCGCCGTACGTGTCCACAATGATCTTTCGTCCAGTCAGGCCACAATCACCCTGAGGGCCGCCAACAACAAAACGGCCTGTTGGATTAACGAAAATCTTTGTTTTCTTGTCTATCATATTGCCCGGGATAATGGGTTTTATCACTTTCTCCTCAATAAGAGGTTTGAGATCCTTGACGTCTATCTCCGCTTTATGCTGGGTGGAAATGACCACCGCATCCACCCGGGTCGGTTTATCATTCTTGTACTCTACTGTCACCTGTGATTTGCCGTCCGGCCAGATACTGTCGATCGCCCCTTTCTTCCTCACCTCAGCCAGCTTTTTTGTGAGCTTGTGGGCTAAACTGATGGGTAATGGCATCAGTTCTTCTGTTTCATTGATCGCCAGACCGAACATCATTCCCTGATCGCCGGCCCCTTCCCTGTCAACGCCCATAGCGATATCAGGTGATTGTTTGTCAAGTGATACAGCCACTCCACAGGTATTATAATCAAATCCGGCTTTGGAATCACTGTAACCGATCTCTTTTACTATATTTCTTACAACTCCCGGTACATCAACAATGGCTTTGGTGGTGATCTCGCCGGCTACAACGATCAAACCCGTCGTTACCATCGTCTCACAGGCTACCCGGCTCATAGGATCCTGTTGCAACATAGAGTCCAGAACTCCGTCAGATATCTGGTCTGCCATTTTATCGGGATGACCTTCTGTGACCGATTCGGATGTGAATAGGAAATTTTTACTCATCTATATCTTTACCTCCGATCAAATATATAAATTTAAGATGAAAAAGAAGCGATCGCCTGATCGTCCTGCTCATAGATCTCAAAAAAGGAGGTCAATTTGGTTAATTCAAACACCTTCCTGACTGATCCGGTAACATTGGTTATCTTGAGTCCGCCCTGATATTTCTTTAAATTGGACAAACTGGAGATCAGGGCTCCTATCCCTGACGAGTCGATATAGCTTACTTTTTCAAGATTGATGATAATATTATATTTCTGCTCTTCGATTTTTTTCTTGATCTCATCTTTCAATGTAGGGGCATTGTACAGATCGATCTCACCTTCAATGTTGAATATTGTGATACCATCAACTTCTCTCACTTTAATTTCCATAAGTTCCTCCTAAAAAAACATTTTATCTATTTTAGTTTTAAAATAACCATGGTCTGATCATCGTGCTGGGGCGCTTCTCCCACAAAATTCTTTACTTTGTTAAGAATTTCTTTTCCTATCTCTGTCGCGCTTTTTTGAGCGTTCGCTTTTACCAGTTCCTTGACCCGGGCCAGGGTGAATTCTTCTTTTTTATCGTTCCTGGCTTCTGTAATACCGTCTGTATAAAGCATAGCGATATCACCATGATCCATTGTTGTCTGTCCCATCGTATAATCCTGATCGGCATTGATGCCCACCGGCAGCCCTTCTGTATCTAAAAGATCAAAAGACTTTTTCTTGTTCTTGAATAATAACATGGGACCATGAGCCGCATTTGTAAAATACAACTTTTTACTTGGAATATCCAGTAAATAATAGAACATGGTGGCATATCGGTCCTGCGCCACTTCCGAGGCGATCATACGGTTGAGGAATTTAATGACCTTGGCGGGCTCCAGATTATATTTGGCCACAGCCCTGAGTATACTTCGTATCATGACCATGATCAAAGCCGCGGGAACGCCTTTGCCGGCCACATCAGCCATGATAACGCCCAAACGCTTGCTGCCAAAATTCAGATAATCAAAATAATCTCCTCCCACGCCTTTGGCGGCTTTGGAAAAGCCAAAGATCTCTACATCTTCCAATTTAGGGGGTTCTTTAGGAAGCAGCTGTTTCTGGATCTGCCCTGCGATCTCGATCTCCCGCTCTTCACGCTGTTTGGCTAAAAGCTCATTATATAAACGGAAATTATTCAACGTAACAGCGGCCTGTTCTGACAGGGTCTGAGCCAGATTGAATTCGGCCAGACTGAAGGAACCCCCTGCTCCTTTATTTAAAAACGACATGACGCCAACAACTTCATCCTGGAATTTAAGCGGCACGGCGATCACAGTCCTGATATCCATCATGCCTTTGGCTGATTGAATGATCTGTGGATCGTTCATCGCATCCTGTATCAATAGAGGTTTGCCACTGGCAGCGACTTTTCCCAGATAGGTCTCGCCAACAGGAATTTTTTCTGCCTTGAACCGCTCGATCAGAAATTTTTCTTTTGTGGCCGCATACCCTTCGATCTTTTCTACCGGAGGATAGAGCCCATTCACATACCTGACAACAAGATGTTTTTTATTAGAGGCGATGGTGAGAATAGCGGCTGAACGTGTATTTAATACTTCCACAGAATAATCGGTAATGGTCTTTAACACTTCGTCAAAATTGGATTCAGCTGTGAGAGAACTGCCCACACGGGATAACAGCTCGATCAGGATATCCTGCTCATATTCCAGGTCCTTTATTTTAAGCACCAGTTCTTTATACCCGTCCTGAACATGCTTGTATGCCAGAATGGTTAAAAGGGAATACACCCCGATCTCTAAGAGATTCCTGAACCAGCTGATCGATCGGGGTATAAAGATCAGGATGAACATAATAATAACAAATGAAGTGTTCACAAGAAATTTGCTGCGTCCGATGATGTTCTGTTCGTCTTCACCGAAATAGGTCATGGCTAATTTGATCATGGTGAGAGCGATCGAAACCAGCAGGATCCCTATGATAATGAATTCCATTGTCAAGTTGAATCCAAATCCCAATGAAGTACGCAGGGATAATCCGGTAATAAATATAATCCAGAAAATCAGATAATAAAAAGCCAATTTTTTACTGCGCGGAATGAGTTTTAGCACAAAATAAGTGAACGCAAAGATATAAACGCCATAAAATGCATAATGCAGAAAAAGATACTTTTCAGTATACTCGCTAAAACCTGATGATTTTAATAAAATGATATAGGAAGAGATCTCTTTGATCAGAATAAAGGAGAAAAGAAGGATAATAAAATTGTTTATCTTGTCATATTTTCTCTTTTGTTCAAGGATAGTTATGACCAGAGCAAAGAGTGGCAAAAATGCCTTTATAAAGTAGATTATCTCGTTCATGCTAATGTAACTTATTTAGTTTTTGCAATATATCAATTCCTATTTTAATGTCAAGAACTAAATCAGATTTTTTTACGTATGGATTCGACTTTTTTTGATAAATAATAAATATTATGATAAGAAGTGAGCCTCACACCCAGTATCTCTTTTGTATTGATCAGATGATGGATATAGGCGGCGGAATACCTCCGGCATACCTGACAGTCACAATTTTTGTCCGGTTTATTGTAATCTTTCTTGAATTTTGCGTTTCGCAACTGTTTTTTCCCCTCTGAGGTGAAGATCTGGCCGGTCCTGGCATGCCGCGTTGGCATAACGGAATCAAACATATCCACGCCCATTTTAATGGCCACTTCTATCTCTTCCTCACTGCCCAGCCCCATAAAATAACGCGGTTTTTCTTCAGGTAAAAAATCCAGCGTGTGATGAAGGATATCAAAAGCCAGCTCATAAGGTTCACCCACGCTCAAGCCCCCAATGGCATAACCGTCAAAATCCATGTCAGTGATACCCAGGGCCGATTCTTTCCTCAGGTCTTTGAACATACCGCCCTGAATAATGCCAAATATTGACTGATGATCCTGCTTTTTTCGTTTAAAATAATCCAGACCTTTTTTAGCCCATAAATGTGTTCGCTTGACAGCCTCCCTGGTCTTTTCAAGGCTCGAGGGATACTCTATGCATTCATCAAAACTCATAACGATATCTGATCCCAGAAGGACCTGAAATTGTATCACATCCTTTGGCGTAAGAAAGATCCTTTTCCCATCTATGTGCGACTGAAATTCTACACCCCGGTCTGTTATCTTCCTCAACCTGGCCAGACTGAAAACCTGATATCCGCCGCTGTCTGTCAGTATCCCGTGAGGCCAGCTCATGAATTTATGCAAACCACCGGCCTTTTGTATTATCTCAGGACCCGGCCTTAAGAGTAAATGATAGGCATTGGCCAGGATAAGCCGGGAGCCTGTTTTTTCCAGTTCTTCCTGCGTCATGGCTTTTACCGTGGCCATGGTGCCTACAGGCATAAACACAGGGGTTTCTATCTCAAGGCCGTTTTTCAGGATCAATTTGCCTTTTCTGGCATTGGATGTTTTCGCGCGTCTGGTGATCTTGAATTTCATGTGAAGAAAATATATAAAAATAGACCTGTTTTCAAGAAAAACATAAAAAGAACAAATATAATTTTTTCAGGGTCAAATATAAAGTTGGTCAGTCCGAAAGACGATAATCATGGTGTAAGGGGGGGCGGCTTCATCAGGAGATTTTTATGACATTGACCGTAGAGGTTTATAAAAAAAATAAGGAATTTATTGCCAAGTGTAAAGAATTGAACCTTTACAGCTATGGCCAAAGTTCGGAAAAGGCCGTCCAGAGGCTGCACAAGATCATCAATTTTTATCTTCAATCCGCTGATGAATACCTGGAGCCTTTTACGGACAAAGTAAAGCTTCCCAAAGACCCGACGATCAATTAACGTTATTATATAATATCCTATTTGAAAGTAGAATGTAAGGTAGTTTGTCGTTTATTTTTAATATAAATGATAAAAGCCTAAATGTTATTCTCCGTTAAATCTATTAGTAGTTATACCTTCTTCGTTC
>JAFGFC010000172.1 GCA_016931325.1 Spirochaetota bacterium
AGGAAAGGCTCAGAGCTTTTATTCTCTGGCCAGAGCCACTTTTCAGGCCATGGGAAAACCGGTCAGGGTAAAATATATTCCCATGCCTGTCAACCTGCGAGACCGCTATCAGTATTTTACACAGGCTGATCTGGTTCGATTGAGAAAGATCGGATATAAAAATGAGTTTTCACCTCTGGATGACGCGGTAAAGGACTATGTCCGGAATTATCTTATGAAAGAAGACCCTTATCTATGAAAAAGTACTTTATTGAAACGTATGGCTGCCAGATGAATGTTTCTCTTTCAGATCAGCTGGATGAGAAGATGAAACAGAAAGGATTCAAGCCTTCTGCCTCCCCGGAAAAGGCTGATTTTATTATTGTTAATGCCTGTTCAGTCAGGGAGCATGCGGAAAACCGGGTTTTTCAAAGACTTCTCTATCTTCATTCATTAAAAAAGAAAAAGGATATAAAGATCGTGGCAACCAGCTGTTTTGCCCAGAATCAGAAAGAAAATATACATTCTGCTGATTATATCCTGGGCACGTACCAGATCTCTTCTATCCCGGATATTCTGAGCAATGGGCATCGTCATTTTTTAAAGGTCGAGTTTGATGAATATGAATTTTTGAAACCTGTCAGGAACAGGGAGAATCCGTTCCAGTCATTGATCGATATTACAGTAGGATGCAATAATTTCTGCAGTTACTGTATTGTTCCCTATTTACGGGGACCCCAGATAAGCCGACCTTCAAAACAGATCATTGAAGAGGTCAAACGTCTGGGTGACGAAGGGGTGATAGAGATATTTTTGCTGGGACAGAATGTTAACTCGTATGGCAAAGACTCGTCTGATATCAGTTTTGCCGGTCTTTTATATAAGATTCATGAAATTGATAACATTAAACGCATAAAATTTTTAACATCCCACCCCAAAGATTTTGATAAAGAGTTAATTCAAGCTGTCATGACTCTGCCAAAATTGAGCCGCTGGCTTCATCTGCCTCTGCAATCCGGTTCTGACAGAGTCCTGCAATTAATGAACAGAAAATACAGTATGGCCCATTACTATGATATTGTCGATCGATTGCGTTCTTATAAAAAAGATTTTGCCCAGAGTACAGATATTCTGGTGGGATTTCCCGGTGAGACTGAAAAGGACTATCAGGAAACACTAACGGCTATAAATAATATTGGTTTTGATGAAGCCTTCACCTTCAAATACTCCCCGAGGAAGGGGACCCGGTCTTATGCTCTGACTGACAGTGTCCCGGAAAAAGAAAAAAGAGCCAGATTGGAAAACCTGGTCAGGGTTCAGAGAAAGACAGAAAAGGAAAAGATAATCAGACATATAGGTCAAGGATGTACTGTGCTGGTAGAAGGGCAGAGTAAAAAAGAGAAAAACGATGCTTTCGGCAGAGATGATTGTAACAGGGTGGTCATTATAAAAGGACAAAAACTGAAAAAAGGGGAATTTTATCCTGTCAGGATCACGGGTGTTAAAGGTCTGACTCTTTTAGGAGAACGGCAATGAGTTTCAAGTTATTATTTTTTCTGACGTTTCTGATCCTTTTTGCTATCTTTATTGTAAAGAATAACAGGATCATCAGTATCGATTTTGTCTTTTTTGAGAGAGACGTATCCTTTGTTGTGATCCTGATCGTCACGTTCCTGTTTGGATTTGTGCTGAGCTTTTTCGCCTGGCTGGGTCGATTTTTTAAAAAAGGGAAAAAAACGCCGGGTAACGCTTCAGGTTTGCATGAAAATAAAAAATAGTATTTTTATTCTTATTATCTTTTTCTTAACACTGGACATAGCACGATCTCAGACCTATCTGGAGAAGAAAGAATTCAATTCTATACTGCAACTCTATCAACAGAAAAAATATAAAAAAGCGTTGGGGAACCTGGCCAAGTTCAAAGACAAATATCCTTCCAGTTATTATCTGCCGGAAGTCTATTACTATATGGCTATTTTAGAAGAAGATTATTATTCTTCGATCCTTATGTTCAAGGAACTGGTCGTAAAATTCCCGGATTACGGAAGAGTGGATGAAGCGTTGTACCGGCTGGGTAAGATCTATTTTCTTCATAATAATTATTCACAGGCTATCAGAACCTTTGAACTGCTTTTTGAAAAATATCCCAGGAGTGATTTTTTGTACGGGTCCACTTATTGGCTGGGGATCGTTTACCTGGTCAAAGGGAATTTTATGGAAGCGGATGATTTTTTTAATCGGGTGATCGAATATAAGAAAAAGGATAAATTTCATGTTCTGGCCCTTATTGGCAGAGGCAATGTGCAATTTGAAAAGCAGAAATATAAAAAAAGCGTAGATCTCTATAAAGAGGCCCTTGAATTAAAGCAGAAGAATTATTTTCCTCAGATCTATCTGGGATTGGGGAATGCGAATTTGAAATTAAAACAATATGATAAGGCTCATTATTATTTTAAAAAAATAATGAAAGAGTTCACAGGGACACCGGAATACGAGATCGCATGGAGCAAAATTGAATTCCTGGAATCCAACAAAACGATTTTTGACCAGATAAAATCCGAACGGGTATTGCCACACAAGGAAAAGGAAAAGCGGACTTTTTATTCGGTCCAGGTGGCCAGTGTAAAAAACAAGCGGTATGCGAATGATCTCAGGATCAAACTCAAAGTCCAGGGTTTTGAATCTTTCATGGATGACATTGAAACAGACAAGGGAAAATTCTACAGAACCCTGGTGGGGAAATGTAAAAGTAAACTAAAAGCCCAGGGAATAATGGATCAGATCAATCATAAATTGAAGATCAAAGGGATCATTATAAAGATAGAGTTATGATCTTGCCGTTTTTTATAATACCCCTGATCTGTAGTTTGTCATTTAAAAAAATCAGGTCAGCGTCTTTTCCTTTTGTCAGGCTCCCCTTTCTTCGGTCAAATCCGATGGAACGGGCAGGGGTCAGGGTGGCCATTTTGATGGCCTCTGCAAGCGAGACATGAGTGAATTTCAGCATGTTCTTTACAGCACCCAGTAATGAGAGAGCACTCCCTGAGAGTATTCCCCTTTTGGAAACAACCTTTCCTTTTTTTAAACAAATGGTCTGGCCGGACATTTTATAATATCCGTCCTTCAGGCCGGCTGCTTTCACTGCGTCTGTGATCAAAATCACGTTATCAGAAGATTTTAATTCCAGCACAAGCTGCAATACCGCAGGATGGATATGATGACCGTCAACGATGATCTGCACAGAAATACCGGGATTGAGCAGAGCGGCCATAATACCACCCGGTTTACGGTGATGGATCGGTTCCATGGCATTGAAAAGATGCGTGATCTGACTGACCCCCTGTTTAAAGCTTTGATTGGCCTGTTCGAAATCAGCCTTTGTGTGTCCTGCGGCAATGACAATCCTTTTTTTCTTTAACTGTTTGATCAATTCAGCGCTGTTTGGCATCTCCGGGGCTATCGTCATGAGGATCAATTGATCCTGAGTTAATTTCAAGATGTTATCCAATAATCTCGGATTATATCTTTGAATCGAAGACAGAGGGATCATTCCTTTCTTTAGCGGATTGATGAAAGGACCTTCCAGATGGATCCCTAAAATTTCTGAAACCGGGGTGTCTTCTTCTAATCTGGCACGGGCCTGTATTATATCTCTGATCGTCTGTTCATGGAAATGTGTGGTGGGAACAAAGGACGTTGTTCCCGAAGAGAGAAGGGATCTTGAGAGTCTAAAAACGGACTCCGGACCGCTCCATACATCCTCACCTTTAAATCCCTGAATGTGAATATCGACCAGCCCGGGGGATACATAAAGCCCTCCGGCATCAATTGTTTTAACTGTTCTTTTTAATTGGGAATAATAAGGCTTTTTCAAAAGAATATCCTTGATCTTTCCCCTGCTGATGCATAACAGATGGTCAGTAAGAATTTTGTCAGGTGTAATGATCCTGGCGTTTTTTATCAAAAGGTCCATGGTTTAAAAGATATTTGTGATATAATCCTTTTTTCGGAAGGTATCCATATCTTCGATCTTTTCTCCTGTCCCTACGAACTTGATGGGAATATTCAGCTCTTTTGAGATCCTGATAATGATCCCGGCTTTAAAACTGGAATCGTATTTGGCCAGAAAAGCGCCTTGTACAGGCAGATATTTTTTAAATTCCACAGCCTGGTTAAAACCGTTCTGACCGGTCGTGGCATCCAGCACGACCAGGACCTCTATATGATCTTCTGGGATCTTTTTTAAAACAACATTATATACTTTCACAATTTCACGCATGAGGTCTTCGCGTGTATGCATCCTGCCGGCTGTATCCACCAGAAGATAATCATCGCGATCAGACAGACCGGAATTAATGGCATCAAAAACAACAGCCCCCGGATCAGAACCCTGAAACTGTTTGATGACAGGGATTTTTAATTTTTCTGCCCAGACTTCCAGCTGTTCTATCCCTGCCGCCCTGTAAGTATCAGCCGCCACCAGCTTGCATTTTTTACCTTTTTTTTTCAAATAATGGGCTATTTTTGCCAGGGAGGTGGTTTTTCCCACACCATTAACACCGCAGAACAGGATGACTCCAAGACCATTTTTCTGGCAGAGTTCACCTTCCTGAATGATGCCGGCCATGATTTCGCTGATCAATTCTTTTGTCTCATCACGGCTTTTCGGATTCTTCCTCTGGATCTTTTCCAGGATCTCTTCTGTTGTGATTAATCCGACATCGGCCTGGATAAGGGTCTGCTCCATTTCCTCCAGGAATAGCCTGTCCATTTTATTGAATTTCCGGATGACTTTTTTTAAAAATCCCAGTGGCATCTTAAAATCTCCTGAAATAGACAAGTGAAAAATTTTTATTTGAAACAAAACCGGGTGTAATGTGGTTCATCCCGATGTTCAGGTCATCATAGCTTATCACTTTTAAGAAATAGATGAACGATACGGCCAAACAGCCTATTCCTGTTGTCCCGAGGATCAATGAAACGATCCGGTCATCTCTGTATTTTTCCCAGGTCTGCCTCTTCCCCGTGAAAAGATATTCATCATACTCATCTTCACTTTTTGCAAAAAAATAGTATGTACCCAGCATGGAAAGGCTTCCCAGCCCAAGCGTGGAATACATGATCAGTTTGTTCCGTTTATGTTGGTCCGCTCTCTGGTCAGGGGTGCTTTCTTCTTCCAGATCGATGGAGATCTCGTTCATCCCTTCCTCCACAAAGATATTTTTAAAGACACGCCGGTACCCTTCTTTTTCAATGGTCAATCTGTACCCTTTTATTATGAGATTTGATACAACAACGGGTGAAAGACCGGCTTGCCTTACATCTAAAAAAATGTTAGCATTGGTCGGATCTGTATTGACAGCCAGACACGCTCGCTTGCCTAAAAGTGTTTGGTTGGTGATAAAAAGAATGGTTTTTTCTCCTGCCTTGATACTGAAATCTCGTT
Source organism: Spirochaetota bacterium (assembly GCA_016931325.1). Classification (GTDB taxonomy): domain Bacteria; phylum Spirochaetota; class JAHITG01; order JAHITG01; family JAFGFC01; genus JAFGFC01. Next base: position 5,426 of record JAFGFC010000172.1, read on the forward strand.
CGATCACGTCATTATTTTCAAACTTGAGTTTGAGGTTATGAGGCCCGCGGGGGATCTTATCAATGAAAAGGCTCTCTCCAATAATATTATCATCGATGAAAATATAAAAGTTTGAATAAGATGTGATGATCTCCAGCTGACCTAATTGCGCCGGAGAAAAAAATTCAAAAATCTTCTGACTGACCTGGCTGATGTCCTTTTCAATATTCTTTTTCGATAGGGAGGACTGTCCCAGGTAATAGTTGGTTTTACGTATCGCATTATAGATCCAGGTTTTGAGTGTAAATCTTTCTTTATCCTTTTTCACAAAATTATAATCACCGTATATGAGATAATCCGCGTTGAACTGATCCGCTACATAATTTTTATCCTCCGGGTACGGGAGGCTATAATACACTTTATCAATTTTATCAGGCTCTAACATGACCGCTTTACGCTGAAAATTAGTGCCATAATTAAAGATCACATTTTGATTGGTTCGCATATCCCGGGGCACAGGGATATCATTTGTTGTTATGATGATCTCATTGAGATTCACGAGGTAATGATTGATAAATTTCTGGATACTCATACCCAGGTAAGCATAGTCATCGTTTTTGGTGTTATTGTCATAGGGCAAAACCGCTATGATCCTGTAATTGACATCATCAACATGGACCTGTTTAATCTTTTTTAAGGCTTCGCTATCCCCTTTACTGAAAGGGAAAAGGTGATGGGGAAGGATAAAACAAAAGAAAAGAAAAATACCTGTGAGTTTTTTCATTTTTACTTTAATGCTTTTTGAATCGCAAGATTAAGACGCCCCGGATCAAAAGGCTTGACAATAAAATCCCTGGCTCCTGCTTTTATGGCCTCTATGATCAACTGCTGCTGACCGAGGGCGGAACATATGATGATCCTGGCATTAGAATCCATGCGGAGGATCGCCCTCATCGCATTAAGCCCATCCATCCTGGGCATCGTGATGTCCATGATAACAACATCAGGTTTCAGTTTTTTATACATTTCTACAACTTCAATACCATCTGAGGCTTCACCAATAACGGTAAAACCGCCTTTTTCCAGAACTTCTTTCTGCACCAATTTGATAAAAGAAATATCATCAGCCAGCAGTATACTTGCCATAATAAATTAAACTCCCCCTTGTCTCATTTGGGTCTAATGGCCACGTTGATCTGCAGAGTTCCAAAACGGGACGTGAATTCAGTTGAAAGAGTCGGAATATCACTATACTTCATTTCTGTCTTAGCACTGATAGCCACGGTTGGCGGTGTGATATAGATGATTTTTTCTTTACCGGCAAGGAGGATAGTAGCCCGTCCTGTGATCATATTAGCCATAGAGCTGATGGCGCTTTCCATATACGCCATCTGTTTATCAGCAGAAGCATTGGGCATCATACAGGACACAACACGCTGAGCCGTATGCCTTTTAAAACTGTATACGACTTGACCCATGAAATCCCCGGAAAGACCAATAACGATCGAGATCTCATTCTCGGGTGTGGTCCCTTTTTTCACCGTGAGATTGCTTTTTTTCAGTTCAATTTTTGCTACTTTTTCAAAAATTTCAATCGCGCTAATGATAAATGGGTTAATGTATTCGACCTGCATAGTAATTCAACTCTGTCGTTAATTTAATCGATTCAAAATATTAGTCAAGAATTTTTATAAGCCATTTTATTTCTGTGCCAGAATGAACATAACATCACCGATGTTGAACAATTTTACGGCTTTATCAGCGATAAACTTGATAACATCGTTTGTAGAACCCTTGGCTATCCCCCCCCATGAGATGAACCGCTTGATGTTAAACTTGGCTTTTTTGATCATTGTTGTAAGGGTATCCTTCGTGAAGATCGTGAGATGGTCGCGATGAAAGGAACGCCAATCGCTTTGAAAGATCCTGGCCTGAAAGCTGTCCTGCCGGGGTGTCGTAACGAGAATGTATCCCCCTTTTTTTAGCACCCTGTAAATAGACCGCAATGTGGATAAGGGATCCGGAAGATGCTCGATCAGATGAGAGAAATGGATAACATCGAATGTATTACCCTTGAACCTGGCCTGTTCAAATGACCCATGAAAAATATCGAGATGAAAATTTTTTCTGGCATAATCAACTGATTCCCGGCAGATCTCAACACCCTGAACCTTCCAGTTGAAAGGACGTATATAATTTAATAAAAGACCAGTGGCGCAGCCGATATCAAGAAATGTCCTGTCTCTTATCTGCTGAAATTCCTTCCTTTTTAAAAAATTAATATCCTTAAGAGTATGTTTCATCAGGAGGAAGAAATTGTAGTGATTGCGGAATTCATACTGGAAATATTTTTTAGAATATCTGAATTTCAGATCCTGAAAAACAGGCCGGGGGTTCTGATAGATAAGGCCGCAGTGATGGCAGCGGACATATTTGTAATCTTTCAATAATAAAAAATCATCCGTATTATCCTGACCACAGAGATTACAGTTCACCAGTTCGATTTTTTCCTGCCTGATATTTTTAAATGTCACTTTGAGTTATTTAAGGGAAGATTTTAATTTTGAAAAAGCATCTCTCAGCATTTCATCACGAACGAGTTCGGGTTTGGATTCAATAAATCTAACGAAATTTTCAAGGATTCTTTTCTTTAATTCTTGTCTTTTTACTTTATTCATTTTGCTTTTCTCCTTTTAAGCTTCTTGTTTAACCATCCTGTTTAATAAATTCCATTATTCTTTCTATATCCTTTCTGTGGCTGGAATGAGGATAAAGTTTTAATGACCTGTCCCACAATTTCAAGAGACGTATTTTTTCCATAAAATCCTCCCAACATTTAGTTTTTAGATTTTAGTGTTTAGAATTTAGTTTGATTTGTCAGAGTTCCTAAACTAAAAACTAAAACCTAATTACCAAAACCTAATAAAAGTATCGGTAAAATTATTTTTTCTTGAATTTCAAATTAACGGGAGAGCCTTCAAAGTTAAAACGTTCACGGAGTTTATTTATAAGAAATCGTTCATAATTACTTTTTATCTTGTTTGGTTTATTTGTGAAAAAAACAAATAAAGGCGGTCTTTCCTTTACCTGTGTCCCGTAGAAGATCTTGATCATACCCCCGGCCCCCGGAGGAGAATACTTGTTCAGGATATTATGGATAAACAGATTTAATTCGTTGGTTGGGACGCGCAAAGAATAATTAGTGTAAACCTCCAGAGCCTTTGGCAGGATCCTGGCTATTCTTATTCCCGTTTTCGCTGAGGCAAAGATAAAAGGCAGATGAGAAATGACAGGCAGACGAAGTTTCATGCTCTTTTCATAATCGGACGGGGATGCCTTGGGTGACATCAGGTCCCATTTATTAATGATGACCACTGCGCTTTTTCGGGATTCATAAATAAGATATAGTATTTTCTTATCCTGTATGCTGATTCCCTCGTCAGCTGATATGATCACCAGGACAACATCAGCCCTTTTTATGCTTTTAATAGCGCGGTTTACACTGTAATACTCGACATCCTGGCTGACCTTGGATTTTCTCCTGATACCGGCTGTATCGATCAGGGTGATCGATTTTCCATCATGCTCCATGGTGACATCCAGGCTATCGCGGGTTGTCCCCGGGATTTCTGTGACAAGACTGCGGTCAGCATTTAAAATTTTGTTGAGGATGGAAGATTTTCCAACATTGGGTTTACCCACGATGGCCATTTTGATCGTTTCCTCTGTTTCTTCTTCAAGAATGGTCTCTTTGCAATTATCTAAAATAGCCTCAAAAAGAGCGTTGAAATTTTTTCTGTGAGTGGCTGAGACAGGAATAATAGTATCAAATCCAAGTTGATAGAATTCCGCAAAAAATTCCGTTTTTATGATATTTTCGGACTGATCGACCTTATTGATCACCACGAGACATTTTTTATTTCTTTTTCGGATAATGCGGGAAATTTCTTCATCCATGGGCGTGATCCCAGACGTGTCGACAATAAAAAGAACAAGCGAAGCTTTATCGATTATATTCATGCTTCTCAGAGAGACAATATACTCCATATCATTTTTATTTTTATCCTGAGTTATCCCGCCTGTATCAATAAGATTAAACAACTTGCCATCAATAGGGATCTCCTTTTCTATATAATCTCTCGTAACCCCCGGCTGGCTTGAGACAATGGCTATTTTTTTTCTGACAAGGGCATTGAATAAGGTTGATTTACCGACGTTCTGTCTTCCTATGATCATAATATTGGGCGGTTTCTTCATAACCCTAAAGATTACATTATTCGGGTTCGAAGTCAAACACAATTTACGTTCGATGTTCAACACACAGGAAGCGTGTTGGGTCAAATCCAACATGGAATGTAAGGATTTGACCACGGTGGTTGAATCCTATCCATCTTTGTCCCGTGAAATCGTTAAACGATTTCCGGCCCTGAGAAAATCACCCTTAGGAATCGCTAAAGCGATTCCAAGGGCAAAGTCCTGGGAATTTCTCTTTAGAGAAATTCCACAGGGAAGATTTTCCAGGACAAAGTCTCCCTAGAAATTTTCTGCAGGACAATTTCAGGGACTAAATCCCGGGGATTTTTTAAAAATCCCACGGGGCCTGAAATCCCTTTGGGATTTCTAGGGAGATTAAATCTCCCTAGGAATTGTCAAGGACAATTCCTAGGGATGGGTCGTCGAACGAAAGACTTACAGAAAGTCGGTGATTTTGTTTTTATTGACATTTTTGTCTCTTAATATTATATTACGCATTGATATCGGCGGTGTACCCAAATGGCTAAGGGAGCGGTCTGCAAAACCGCGATTTGCCGGTTCGATTCCGGCCGCCGCCTATAGGATGCCCTCCCTGAGAGGGCATCCCGGCTTATTGGCAGTTAGTAATTGGTTAGTAATCGAGCTTTACGGCTCGGTTGCTTCGCAAAAAGTCCCAGGCTCGGAAAAAATATGCCTCAGCCATTGAATTATAAATTTCTTAAAAAATTTATCAAAGAAAATTCACATCTTTTCAAAGAACTTGTCTATTATCCGATAATCGATTCCACCAACTCTGAGGCTTTTCGGATCGCGGATAAACACAATGATAATTTTATTATTATTACGGATTCACAAAGCCGGGGAAGAGGACGTTTCCAAAGAAAATGGGTATCCCCTGAGAATGAAAATCTTTATTTTTCACTTGTCATGAAAAATGACCGTCTTTTTTCTGATGGACTGATGATAATGGCCGTAAGCAATGCTGTTATAAAAACATTAAATAAATATAAAATTCAATCACTGATTAAATGGCCCAATGATATCATCATCAAGGATAGAAAGGTCTGTGGAATATTATTCGAGCAAAAAGTAAAAGGAAATCAAAAGGAATATGCGGTAATAGGGATAGGGCTCAATGTTTTTACGGATTTTAGCCGGGTAAAGGCATTGCATGAAATTGCCACCAGTATGATATTGTATCATAACGATCTAAGACGGGAAGAGATTTTTATTGATCTTGTCAAAAAGATAGAAGACGAGTTCAATGATCTGATCGTTTCACAGGGTACTGTAACTTTTTATCTGGATCATCTATACAAATTCGGTAAGAAAATAAAATTTAAAACAAAGCGGCAGATCATCCAGGGTGTTTTGCACAGTATCGACGAGAACGGACATATCCTTATAAAGACAGAGACAGGAGTAAAAGAATTTCCCAGCGGAGAAATTATCGAATAATTCGAATTGTTATCCCTCTTTTATAACCCGGCAGAAGATCTCTCCGTTGGCGAGTTTGATCTTCAAGCGGTCTTCCGGCTCTACATCGCGCGTATTCTTAACGATCAGGTTTTCCGGCAACTTGTAAGTAATGCTGTAACCCCGGCTTAAGATTGAAAAAGGATTTAAAAGGTTCAACTTGTTCAATATCCCTGAAAATCTGTTCTTTTCTGCGGTAATGGCGTTAAAGGCCATATGTTTGAAATCCTTTAACAGATGTTCCAATTGATTCTTTCTGGTTATGATCATTCCGGAAGCATTGTTTCTGAAGCGTTCCAGTATATAATCGAATCCCATCTGATGCTGGTTCAGGGTATTTCTCAGAGATTCTTTGATCTTTCTGGACGCCTCCTCGATCGAGTTTATGACATCCTCTTTTTTCTTGATGACCAGTTCAGCAGCAGCCGAGGGAGTGGGAGCGCGGAGGTCAGAGACAAAATCAGCAATGGTAAAATCAACTTCATGCCCGACAGCCGAGATGACAGGGATCTTTGATTGAAAAATAGCCCGGGCCACTGATTCCTCATTAAAAGGCCAGAGGTCCTCGATACTGCCTCCGCCTCTGCCTGCAATGATCACGTCAACAGGAAAAAGAGTATTGAACAATTCGATTCCTTTCACAATGGTCGGAGCCGCTTCCTCTCCCTGTACTACAGCCGGATAGACAAGTATATAAACGGTGGCAAACCGGCGGTTAATCACATTCAGGATATCCTTTAAAGCCGCTCCTGTCGGAGAGGTAATAATACCGATACGCTGAGGATAGGCAGGTATGGGTTTTTTATATTTTGCATCGAACAGCCCTTCTTTCTGCAGTTTGGCTTTCAACTGCTCAAAAGCCAGCTGCAGGGCCCCTTTCCCTTCTGGTTCAATAGATTCAACTACTAGCTGGTATTGGCCTCCTTTTACATAAACATCTAATTTTCCGAAGGCAACAACTTTCGTACCATTTTCCAGTTTGAATTTTATTGTTTGAAATTGTCCTTTATAGATAATACCACTGAGAAGAGCCTTTTCATCCTTGAGTGAAAAGTAACAATGCCCCTGTGAGGAGATCTTAACATTGGAAAGTTCTCCCTGTACAAAAATATCCCCATAGCGGTTCTTGATCAGATTTTTTATTTCTGCGTTTATTTCGCTGACTGAATATATTTTCTTATCCATTGTTATATTTAACACTGATTGATTATCAATTATCCTTGGAACTTGGAACGTAGTACCTAGTACTTTTTACATCTTCTCCGGGGCTTTTATTCCGATAAGGTCCAGGGCTATCTTCAGGATGATCTTTATGCATTCAACGAGATAAAGCCTGGCCAGGGTGAGCGATTTATTCTTGGTCAGAACTCGATGTTCTGTATAGAATTTATGAAACAACTGGGCAATAGTCAAAAGGTAACCGGTTATAAGACCGGGTTGAAATTTTAAAGCGGCCTCTCTAATTGTATCTGGAAAGTCTATCAATTTTTTTATCAGATCGATCTCTTCTTTGTTCTCGGCTAAGAGATCGAGTTTTATCTTTGACCTGTCTTTTGGTAATTTGGCTTTCTGAGATTCAGCCTGTTTGAAAATACTGCAGATGCGGGCATGAGCATACTGGACATAAAAAACAGGATTTTCGTCACTTTGCTTGCGGGCCAGTTCCATATCAAAATCAAGATGGCTGTTGAGTGTGCGGTGAAGAAAGAAAAACCTGGCCGCATCCTTGCCGATATCCTTTAAAAGGTCTCGCATGAGAACGAAATTTCCCGCTCGCTTGGACATCTGGATCTTTTCATTCTTTTCCAGCAGATTGACCTGCTGGACAATAAAGACCTGAAAAGAGTCTTCTGTGAATCCCATGGATTGAAGCACACCTTTCATGCGCGGGATATAGCCATGATGGTCCGGTCCCCAGAGATCAATGACCTGTGTGAACCCACGGCGGAATTTATCAAGATGATAGGCGCTGTCAACACAAAAATAAGTCGGTGTCCCGTCTTCTCTGACCATCACCCTGTCTTTTTCATCTCCAAATGAGGTTGAACGGAAATAGACCTTGCCTTCATTATCGTAAAGGGCACCTTTCTTTTTTAAAAGGTCCAGAACTTCATCAATGGCCTTGCTTTTCCTCAGCCTGTTTTCACTGTACCAGTTATCAAATTCAACCTGAAACGCTTTCAGGTCCTTTTTCTGGGATTTCACTATGCTTTTCACCGTGTAATCACGTATCATTTCAATCGATTCTTTTTCATTAAGATTTTTTATTTTTTTATAAAAGGATTTGTCTTTCATGATCTCGGTGGCCACATCGATAAGATATTCGCCCTGATAACAGTCTTCAGGTAATTTTACCCTTTTCCCTGATCGTTGTTTCATGCGGTAAAGCACGGATTTACCCAGCAGATCAACCTGACCGCCGGCATCGTTGATATAATACTCTTTAAAGACGTTCTTTCCCCTGAATTGCAGAATATTTCCCAGAGCATCTCCCACGGAAGCCGCTCGGGCCGAGACAACGTTGAGAGGGCCCGTCGGATTGGCTGAAACAAATTCCAGAATGATCTTATCTTCCCTGTCTTTATCCGCCTTGCCGTAATTTCCTTTTTGAGATGATATTTCTTGCAGTTCTTTTAAAAGGAATTTCCTGGAAAGAAAGAAATTGATAAAACCCGGAGGGACCAGGTCAATTTTTTTAAAGAAAAATCTGTTAATCTTGTTAAGGGTTTCTAATAGATCCCGGGCCACGTGGAAGGGATTGATATTCATGCTCCTGGCCAGATTGAAGGCAACAGGCGTGGAGTAGTCACCATATTTTTCTTCTTTTGGGATCTCGATCTCTATATCGAGACCATCCAGGGAGAAATTATACTTGGATGAGATCTTTTTTAGACCGCTTTTCGTGATCTCTTTGATTCTTTCAATAACTGTTTTCATTTTTTGACGCTATCTTCAATATTATATTTTCCTGACGGTAAGTTCTTAACGTATATGGCCTCATTCGAATCCATGGGGGCCATACCCGTTAAGGGTAAACAGGAAAACTATTTTATTTCTCTTTAATAAGAGGTATAAAGATCTTCTGTCCGGGATAGATCAGATTAGGGTCTTTTATCTTTTTCCCGTTTGTCTGGTATAATCCGACCCAATTATAAGGATTTTTCATATATTTTTCCGATAGAGCCCAGAGCGTATCATTTTTCTTTATCGTATAAAGGATCAATTGCACCTCGGCTGTTTTATTCCTTTTTTTCAACGAAGGGGCGATCATTTTTTCGATCCGTTTTTTAAGGATCCCCTCCATGGTTTGAAGTTTTTTTAATGACTTTTCCTGAGATTTCTTCATGGTTAATAACTGGTCTTTTAATGATGAGACAACTTCCTTGTTGTATTCCTCTGTCCTGTCGAGAACCTGCTGAAATTTCGTATCAACGATCTCTGTAATGCCCTCATGGGTCAGCCCTTTTTCATTAAGATATTTTTGAGTGGTGTTGTTAAAGTAATGTTTTACGTATTTACTTTTCATGAATTGTATACCTATGATGCTGAATAAAGCGAGATTCAGAATGGTAAATACAATAAACAGGATAATGATCTTTTTAAAAACTAATCCTTCCTTTAATTCTGGTGTTTCCACTTTGGCCTCTTTAATATCTAATATTTTTATATGGTCTGATGATGGCTGGGTTTTTTTACCTGTCACGGCCGGTTTTACAATTGACGGTTTGGGCCGATTAATACTTTTGGAAGGCCTTGAGGAAGTAAAATGGGGAGTGATGGTTTGAGGAACAGTTTCCATCTCGCCTGTTGTCTTGTTTTTCATTAATCTGGATTTGATCACAGCCCCTTCAAAAGATCCGAACTTGGGGAGGCTGACCTTTTCATTCCGGGAAAGACCCAGTTTGAGGGTAGAAAAAAAGGATTCAATGAATTGAGCGGCCATTTCAGGTTCAAGATTTTCATTTTTAGCAAATTTTAATACAAGCTGTTCTCTGATCATTTCTGATTGATCTCTTCTAATAATTCAGGACTGGGATTAAATTTGATCTTGTTCTTGTCCTTTTTCAGGAACGTGCCGAATGCGGGTATTTCCAGATCTTCTTTGGCCAGGGTCTTATTTAAAAGTTCGATTAAATCAGCTGTATATTTTCTTGCCTCTTTCTTGTTCATTTTACTCTGCTCACTGATGAGGGATATAAATTCCTGATAATTCAAAGGTTTACGTTTCCTTTATATCATATAATTCATAGATCTGGATCGGTTTTTCTTTTCCTTTTACATAGATCGGCTCTACTTTTTTTGCAATAACAAAGTTTTTAACAAGGTTATAAGTTGATTCGGTCACAATGATATTATGCAATCCCTTTTTCCCGGCGGTATCACATAACCGGGACGCCAGATTGACATTATCGCCAATAACCGTATAATCGACCCGCTTTTCCGAACCCATATTCCCGGCGATCACCTGACCGGAATTGATCCCGATCCCGCATTGAAGTTCGAGCAACCCCTGTTCCTTGCGTTTGGCATTCCACGCTTCCAGTACTTTCATCATCTCAACGGCTGTTCGAACTGCCAGTTCAGGGTCATTCTCGTGTTCAAAAGGAGCGCCATAGACGGCCATGATCTCATCACCGACATACTTGTCAATGACACCTTTATATTTAATAATAATATCAGACATTAAAGTGAGATATTCATTAAGCATGGCTACAACTTCATGAGCCGCCATGCTCTCTGAAATTGTGGTAAAATTCCTTATGTCAGAGAATAGCATGGTCACTTCTTTATAGGCTCCTCCCAGTTTCATGGCATCCGGATTAGCCAGCACCGCTGTGGCCACATCTTCTGATACGAATTTATTAAATGTATTTTTTATTTTTTCTTTTTCTCTCAGGCCTTCGGTCATTTCATTAAAACTCCAGGCTAAAAGACCTATCTCATCATGACTTTTAATGTTAACCGATTGATTGAGATCTCCTTTGGCTACCTGGAGCATGGCGCCCACCAGCCGTTTAATAGGCCGGGTAATAAAAAGAGCCAAGAGAAACGCTCCCCCCAGACCAAGGAAAACAGAGAAAAAAGCGACATTTAACAGTTTCCCTTTGGCTTCCTGAATGGTCTTCAAGATCCCTTCTTCTGACATCCCGATATGCACTTCACCCTGGTAAGTCTTAAGGGATGATTCTTCCTGTTCTTCTTTGAGCGGAAAAGCGACATCCAGGATACGACCTGATCGTTCTTCAGAAGAAACAGGATCCATGTATTTCCCTTCATACATCTGAACCTGAGGCTCCACTTTGCCTTTTTTATATAAATTTTTATATAACCCGACATCAGAAGGGAGCTTTAATTCAGACAGGGTCTGGATGTTTTTATCAGAATGAGCAATGATCTGTTCAAAGGGATTGGCAATAAAGGCATAAATTACATCTTCCTGCTTTAGCATCTTGGAGGTATTTTCCGAAAGTCCCAGTTCAAAATAATCGATCCGGTTGTAGTCTTTTCGGGTCACTTCTCTGGCCCCGGCAATTTCACTGAGCTTGGCCGCGAGGGCTCCCTGAGCGTTGTTAGCCAGGTTGATGGCCAGAGCCCCGCCTCGAAGCTGCATCTGACGTGTCAAGGCGTCTCTTTCATCTTTTAATGTGGTGCGGTAAACGACAATAACTACGAGTAAGACAAGAATAATGACCAGCCAGATGATCTTGGTGCGAAGGCTGAATCTTATTTTTATATGGTGAGGATGACCTTTTTGTGGTTCTTTTTTTTCAGTATCACCGCTCATTCTGTACCAATGATAGTATTATTTTAATTATTTGTCAAGAAAAAAATTTAGGTGCCAGGTATCTCTTAATTTATTATAAATTTACATTAAATAATAGAGTAAGAAGCATCGGGTGCCATAAAAAGGGGCAGGATGTTTTTTCTCCTGCCTCCTGAAAATATATAATGGTGCCTGCTACTTTTTCTTATGTTTAATTCAAACACAGATAGAGCAAGGCACCATTATTACGGGCAGAGATTATAATTTATTTTAATGCCTTAAAGGACCGCCAAATTTATAAGATATGGAAAATTGATGGACAACACCCAGATCAAAATTATAGTTCAAAGCGTAATCAAAGAGAAAATCTCTTAAAATGATACCGATGCCTCCGGTCAGGCCATTTTTATAACCCACTCTCAGGGGAATTATTCTCATGGCTATATATTCTATTCCCACATTTAATTCCAGAGTACTTTTTCTAAAGAGGATCTGGGTCAGATCAAGATTGATCAAAAGAGTATCATATAATGTTTTAAAACAAGTTCCGAATTTCAGGGTCAAAGGATACCATTCTCTGATATCATCAAATTTATGAGTGGGAGGGAGTATGTTCTGGACCAAAAGCCCGAAAGTAAAGTTATGAAGAAATCCGGTTGTTTTCGAAGGCACATATTTTGCCCCCAGGTCCAGGGCAATACCATAACTGGTATAGTGAGACATGCTGTGCTTGACAAATTTAAGTCCCGCTCCCACATCGAGAAATCTCAAATGCCGGGAGCGGAACTTTTTTATATTATAGAGGGGTGCTCCGTATGCTAAAATAAGCATCATCTGCGAATCTGAATAGACTCCCAGATCTTCCAGATTTTCACCAACGCCCACGATATCACTGGTCCCCAGGTAGATCAAGCCGGCAGAAAAGGTGCCAACGCCATATACCGGCAGGGCATATCCTAAAAACCAGAAGGTTGTTCCTTCATAAAGTTTTTCATAGAGGCAGCTGACTTCCTGCCTGATCATTGTTCCTAATCCGGCCGGATTCCAGAACAAAGCGCTGACATCATCGGAAAGAGCGGTATAGGCTGCTCCCAGGCCCATGGCGCGTGTTCCCGGAATATAATTAAGGACAGGCAGAGTGACTCCGCCATCACCTTCAGCAAAAATGTGTCCTGTTAGCAGAACAAAGCATATTAATAATAATAAGATGTTAAATTTCAGCATATCCATTATTAATTCTGCAAATATCGTGCCAATAGTTTAATAATCGGCTGTAAGAATACCCGATTGAAGTTGTTTATTAAAGGATTTTATGAAAAATCAAGTCTAAATATGGAAGGATTTACTGCAAAATGATCAAAATGTATAAAAATTACACACTATAAAGGTATATTTTCACATTTAATCAGAATAAGAAAAAACAGATATTTTATAATTTGGCTGCCTCCTGGAATCTGATATCAAATTCCAGTATCCCCAGAATGTGTTCCTCTTTTTTATCAAAAACAGGAGTGGATACAGTAATGCATAGCGCATTTGTGATCTTGGAGACATAAAAATCAGTCACACTGGTTTTGCCGGTTTTCATGGGATTGATGAACCATTCGCAGTCAGTAAAATCACCTTTCGTGAATTGGTCATATTTGCTTTTATCGATAACCCGGGATATATTATCAGTGACACGTCTGCCATCCTTGTCCGTAACGGCTATCAGCTGAATAAAAGGATTTTGACTGATCACCTTTTTCAGGTATTTTTCCATTTCTGCCTTTTTAAAGGAATGCATAACAGGATTTTGAGCCACGTCTTCAATAAGATGCTGGACACCGGAGCGTACATTCTCTTTGATCTGATCAAATTCTGATTTAAATAGTTCAGGAATGTGTCTCCGTACCATTTTAAGCATCTCTTCATCAGAGATAGCCGTTGTCCTTTTTCTGGTATATTCTTCCATAACCCATTCGTATATTTTCAAAACACCCGGATGATGCTTGTCTACTTTGTCCTTTTCAGGTAATCGTAAATGCATGTTGATCCATAAGGCGATTCCGGCGACTCCCGATTTATCAGTGATGCCGATCGTGATGGGTCTTTTTAAGATCCTGGCCGTATCAAAGATAGTATAGATCTCCGGATTCTTGATAACCCCGTCAGCATGAATACCGGCCCTTGTCATATTAAAGTCCTCACCGACAAAAGGGAAATTATGCGGTATAGGCACGCCCATTTCCCGGTAATAGTCAGCCGCTTCATTGATCGCCGTTGTATCGATGCCGTCAAGGCCCCCTTTTATACCAATATATTCAAAGATCAGAGCTTCGATAGGGGAATTGCCCGTTCTTTCTCCGATCCCGAAAAGGGACGCATTAGCGGCTGAAGCGCCGTACAACCAGGCTGTGGCTGTATTAATGTGGACCTTGTGAAAGTCATTATGACCGTGCCATTCTAGATATTCTGAAGGGACGCCGGCATCGTGCCTCAGGGCCATGATCAATTTGGGGATACTTCTGGGAAGGGCAATGCCGGGATACGAAAGACCTAATCCGAGGGTATCACACAGACGTATCTTCACAGGCATCTTGCTCTCTTTTGAGAGTTTCATCAGCTCGATGGCAAACGGCACGACAAATCCATAAACATCCGCTCTTGTCACATCTTCAAAATGACATCTGGGAATAACTCCGTGATTTAACGCTTCTTTGATCGTATCAAGGTAAATGTCCATGGCCTGTTTCCGTGTTTTATTCAGCTTGAGGAATATATGATAATCAGAACAGGATACCAGTATTCCTGTTTCCTTCAAACCCATATTTTTTACCAGTTCAAAATCCTTTTTCACGGCCCTGATCCACCCGGTCACTTCAGGGTATTTATATCCCTTAGCGAGACAGGCCTCGACGGCTTTCTTGTCTTTTTCACTGTAAAGAAAAAATTCACTGAACCGGATGACGCCTTTCTCTCCCCCGATCCTTTGCAAGAAATCAAATAATTTTGAGATCTGCTCAACCGTAAAGGGGGGGCGTGATTGCTGGCCATCCCTGAATGTTGTGTCAGTGATCCATATATCTTCAGGGATATCAAATGGTTCCATCAGATGATCGAATATTATTCTGGGTGGCTTGCTGTAAGGAAAAATATCTCTGTAAAGGTTGGGATATTTGACATCCTGTAATTTATATTTCGAACCGGTCAATGTTGATTTGCCTCCTCAGGATTCCATTTCTTGCTTGCTTTTCTTTAAATAATCCAGAATTCTCTCTATATCTTTAAAACAGACATCCAGTAAGAATTTAGCGTCCTCGAATTTCTGTCTTTCATGATAAGACCGGGCGCTGATCTTATCAGCGGAGATGGTCGAGATCTTGTAATTGATATCATTGAACGCCTTTTTTATGGATAGAAAAATGTTGTAAAAAATATCTTCCATTTCCATCTCTCTTAAAAACAAGATCTGGGATTCTTTTGGTTTTGTCGCCAGTTTGGCTTTGATCTCATCGCTGAGTTTCTTTTGACTTAATCGGCCGTCGTCATAGCCTTTGAGAATATCTTCATACCGCTCCTTCCCGTTCTTGAATTCTCCCATAATATCAGCATTGAACATCCTGAAAAGATCATCAAGCAGGATCTTGTCTTCATAACTGTATCTTTCACTGAGGATCTGTGAATCAAAAATATTTTTTTCAATGATCTTGAAACGTTCTCCCATATGTTCCATAATGCCAAAAATATCTTTTAAACAGGTGATCATTTCTTCTTTTTCTTCTTTAGGAACAGGAGTCTGGGCGGGTTTGGCAGGCATGGGGGCCGGTTTTTTTAATTGTTCCGGTTTAGATCCCATAACTTCTTTTGTCATTTCCGCCATCCGATACTTGACATGGGTCTGGATCTGTTTGTCTTTGGATATTTCATCATACTTTGTTTTAACGTACTTTCCATTTAAGACACCTTTGACGAGCTTGACTATATCAACCTTTTTTTTCTGCGGGTTGTAACGTAACTTGTATTTCTGACCGTTTTGATCTTCATAAATCTTGTTCAGATCAGATGGCCTTATCTTGTGCAGTTTCAGATCATATATACTTTTAATTTTAACCACACCATCTTTTTCTTCTCTTTTCCCAAACATAATGATCTCCTTAATGTTCCCTCACGGTTTCAATATATCATATATCAAATCGCATCGCCAGATCAAAGGTATAAGTGGTAAAGCTGGTTACCGGGAGACCCAGCTCAATGACGAGTCCCTGCTGGCCGGAAAAAGGTTTGATTTTTACTCCCAGTATAAAATGTCCGGGATAGGTTATTTCATCAAAAAAATTAATGTCAAAATCCAATCCCACATAGTTATCAAAGTTCTGAAAAAAATTGCCAATTACAAGACCGGTATCCAGACCGGCTTTTTCACAATAATGCGCACCTAAAAGAAGCGAAAAATAATCTGTTCCGCCGAACCTTTCTGCAATAATAATCTTACCCTCCAGGCCGGCATAAAATCCTTTTCCACTCTGCTCGGTATGTTGATATCCAACTCTCAAAACAGGACTGATAGAAGAAGACAGAGAATATTCCCCCATTACCAGGACCTGGTAATCTCCATTGATAGCGACTGAACCACCGATACCAAGATCCAGAGCCCCCTGTTCCGGTAATTTTGGGGTCGTATAGGTCATTGGGGATATTACACCTGTAAGGCACAGGACCAATCCGGATAAAATAAGCCATTTAGAAAAAATTTTCATGTTAAAAGGTAAATTATCGAGAAATAAGTTAAAAGTCAAGGAGTTCGGATAATTAAATTTTATATTTGATTTCTGCATTTTTATTTTCCTCATTCTCGGGAGCGAATCATTTCGCTCCCTCCGAGGGCGGCTAGCCTATTTTTAGGCTGCTAAGGCAGCCATCCCTGTTAAAATAACGGCTTTCGTCCCGAGGGATTTCTAGGGAGATTAAATCTCCTTAGGAATTATCCTGTGGATAATTCCAAGGACTTTATCCTGGAAATTTATCTATGATACCCCTAGAAATTGCGCAGCAATTTCAGGGGAAATCCGGAAAATTTCAAATGCAGAAATCATAATATTAATAAAATGAAGTGTCCTCATATGGATAGGGATGGCTATCAGATCCGGAAAATTCCGAAGGAATCTTCGCCTTTTATATATTAAAAATAAGTGTCCTCACAGTGAAGGGATTAGTCGAAATGGTAGATGCGCAGGGGGATTATTTTTTGGGAAGGGATATCCGTATAAATAAGGATCTTTTCACTGGAAGAAGAGGATTTTTTCTCCAGGAAAATGGTGACATCAAGAAGATAACCCAAAGTATTATTCTCTTTTAATTTTGATGGCGCGATCTGTAAATACTCAGAGTCATATTCCATCTCCTGGATCTGAAAATTTGTATATCGCTCGGATAAAAGCTTTACCTTGATATTGAATGTTTCCTTGTCAAAATCACGAGGTATGAAAATATTAGGAGGGTCTAAATAGACATCAGGAATGATATTGGCCTGCACATTGACCTTGGGGGGAGGAGTGAGCATGGGTTGGGTTTCAAAATAGATGCTTTTTGTCACCGTGCCGCGATATTTCCCTGTATTGAATACGACTTCCATCTTGCCTCGCTGACCCGGTTTTAGTTCCCGTTTACTGATATCGGGAACTGTGCAGCCACAGGTTGAATGTACTTTTTTGATCTTGATGGTTTGACCCGTCTTATTGGTATAATAAAATGTGGTTGATAATTTCTCATTTTGTGAGGCATTCCCGAAATTATGTGTTACTTTATTAAAAGCAAGACCCTTCCCGTTCTTGGCGCTTACATGATAAGTGAACAAGATTGTGAATATTAATAATACCATCCTTTTCATCGCCCTTAATATAATTTCTCATAATTTTATTGTCAATCTATTTATCCGGGACTTTTGAGGGAATCTATAATTACGAACCTAAAGGCTTCCCGAGAAATTTTGCCCCTAGAAATTGTCTTTGGAAAATTTCTCAGGGCCTGGAATTGCCTGGCAATTTCTAAGGACGCCTGCTATCAGCAGGGTTGACTTTTACTTTCTTTATTTGTAAATTTTTATTCGCTTGAAAGGATAAATACGTTTTATGAAATTTAACAAATATTTTATACTGTTGTTCCTGATCTTTTTATCCTGCCGGGAAGATATCGTGGACACGTCGCGGTTTGACCACAAAGATGAAAAATTTAACAAAGCCAGACAATACTATATTGAAAGAAATTTTGTTCAATCCGCCAGGTGGCTTGAAAAGGTTGAACTGAAAACAGATGTTATTCAGTATCTCAGGGCTAAAAATTATTTTTACTTGAAAGAGTATGAAAAAGCCGTCCATTTTTTTACCAATATCAACGATCCTGTCCTGACCCCTTATAAAGATATTTATCTTGGACAGTCTTATTCCTATCTCCAAATGACCAATAGAGCGCTGGACTCTTTCCTGAAGGCGTATCGGTCCGAGTACCTTATTCACCGGATCAAGTCGGCCTTTTTGTTAGCAGACCTGTACAGGAATATGGATAATGACAGTGCCATCCCTTATTTTGAATTTATCATAGCCAATTACCGGAACCTCCGGTATAACTGGAAAGTAAAAAGCTTTTTTCTGGGACGCCGGATCGTAGAAGAGAGCTTTACCAATCTGGCTGTCATTTATGAGAAGAAGAAAGATTATAATCGTGTCCTCTCTGTTTCGACCAGGATCCTGCAGGGTCCTTATTCTGCCAGGGGGAAGAAATGGGTGGCGATCAAATTAAAAGAACTTTTTAACGCTCAGAAAATTCAAACACATAACAGGCACTATTTATTTATTATTGCCAGAGAGTTCTATTACCGGGGTTGGAAACAGAGCGCAAAAAAATATTTCGAGCAGATCGTTCAGTATGATAAAAACATTAATTCCTCATACAAGTTAAAATCTTTATATTTCCTTGGTATTATCGAAAAGGATAATTATAGTCTGGCCAGATCATATCTGGATAAAGCCAGGACGGAATATAGATCTTCTCCGCTGTCCCTGTATTATACAGCGAAGTTTTATCAGGTCTCAGGGAAGATGGATGAGGCCATAGCGATCCTGAATGATCTGGTCAAGTCGGATAAAAAGATCCGCATTATATCATTTTTAACGCTTATTGATATATATAACAGCCTGAAACAGAAAGAAAAAGAAACAGAGATAATAAAAAAGTTTTTTAACACCTTCCCTTCCGTTAAAGAGGCATGTGAAAAACTTTATTACATGGCTCTGGAGACATATATCCAAGGAGAGACGGATGAGGCTGAAAAATGTTTTAAAATGCTTTTAAAGGGGAAATTTTACAGGAACAGAGCCCGGTTTTTCCTGGGAGACATCGCCTTTAAAAGGAAAGATTTTAAAGGCAGTTTTACTTATCTATCAAAATACCTGGAACAGTCCCGTTTAAATTATTTTTACATCGAAGCAGAAAAAATGATCGCCCGGATGCCTGATAAAAAGGAAGAGCTGGAACGACGGCACAGGTATTTTTTTAACAGAGTAAAAGAGAAATTTTCCCGTAAAGAAGTCGAGCATCTGATCTTTGGGGAATCAAATGGGAAATATGAAAAGGACAAAGAGTTCCAGCGCATGGAACTGTTTATGAAAAACGGTTTAACCCTGGAAGGGGATATTCACTTACAGAATTTAGAGGAATCATGCAGGGAAGAACGGATCGATCTCTATAAATTTTTATTAAACTGGTTTATTGACAATAAGATACCCTACTATGTGCTGAATTATCGGTTAAGACTTATAAACAGCTTGAAACTGGCCAAAGCCCTTTTGCAGGTACCTTTGAGGGTCAGGGAGTTTATTTTCCCATGGTATTATGAAGATCATATTAATAGTATACTTAAAAAATATAATATTGAGAAGGCCTTGATCTTTGCTTTGATGCGGGAAGAAAGCGTATTTAATATCGAGGCCCTGTCACCGGCCAACGCCCAGGGCGTGTTTCAGGTCATTCCTTCCACAGCGGAATTGATCATTAAAAAATCAAACATACGGTTAGGGGATGATACCATATTTAATATTACAAAGAATGCCGAGATAGGAATATGGTATCTGGATACTCTGTTAAAAAAATACAAAGATGATTATATTCTTCCTCTGGCCGCTTATAATGCGGGATCCAGAAGGGTCGATCAATGGGTAAAAAAATTCAATTATGATGAAAATACAAAGTATGCGTTTATTGAATTGATCCCTTTCCGGGAGACTAAATATTATGTCAAAAAGGTGATGTTCTCATTCCATTTTTATAAAAGAACCACCGGGGAGAGCGATGGCGTTAACTGATAGTAAACAACTTTTTATTATTCTGTTCCTTCTGCTTATAGGATGGTCGGGTGTATTGAATGCTCCTTCGCTTTTTTCCGTATATTTAAAACCGCCAAAGGTCTATAAAGGCGAACTGTTGATCATCAATCTGGAAAACCTGAATGAAGATAACCGGTATCAATTAAAGGTATACGCGGATAAAGTGTATGAATATGTGATCCCGGTGGAGGGGCGGTTCACCACTTTTTTTATCGGTATCCCCCTGTTCTCTCCTTCAAAAATAAAACTCGAGTTAACAGAGAATAACGAGGTAATTTGGGAAGAACAGGTCAGTCTGCTTGAAAAAAAAAGCGAAGTTTCAAGGATAACCGTGGATCAAAAATATATTGAGCCACCCAAAACACTGACAGACAGGTTAAATAAAGAGTACCGTCTGGTACAGAAGGCCAAGGCCACATGGACCGATGAGAGTTTTTTCAGCGGTAAGCCCTTTTTCCCGGTGTCCAGAGGTGAAATGGGGACACCATTCGGTTTTAAAAGAATTCTTAATGGTTGGAAAAAAAGTGTTCACTGGGGTGTTGATATCTCTGTGCCTTCCGGAACACCTGTGAGATCTATTTTCCCCGGTGAGGTTATCCTGACCGGAGATTTTTATTTTGCCGGAAGAACAGTTTTTATTGATCATGGCAAAGGTATCATATCCATGTATATTCATCTGTCCGAGATCGTCGTGGACAAGGATGAAGAGGTGGAAAAAGGCCAGATCATTGGCAAAGTGGGAAGCACGGGCCGGTCGACAGGGCCTCACCTTCATTTGAGTGTCTATGTGAACCAGACCCCCGTGGATCCCATGTGCTTATTTAAGACGTTGGATGAGAAATAACCACAATTAAATACATTACAGATTTCAGATTTTAAGAATTTTTTATAATCTGTAATACCACAAGGGCACTTCGTCTGCAATTTGTAATCATAATCATTTTATCTTTGGTTTCGTTTAAATACATACAATTTCGAATGCCGCTGATATTCTTTTCCGTATTTAATACTTTTAAAAGAGAAAGATTTTTGCATGAGTAAAGAAAAATCATTTTGAAACAGGGAAAGGACCTCTGTTTCTGAGTAGATCTTAAATTGTATCTGATTATAAGGATCGATGACAATGGTTTCATCCTTATCAGTGCTTTGCAACCGGCTGTAATAACCGTCATCCCGGGTAAAGGTTTCCAGGATCAACAGTCCCTTATCATGAAGAACACGTATACTTTCTTTAATAAAATGTATCCTCTGTTCATGAGAGATAAGATTGTTGATCATTGTTATGGCAAAAATAATATCAAACTTGTTGTCAGGGACGCCCCATTTGTTATTGATGTCCTGCTTTACCAGTGTTATATGATGTGATAATCGTGATCTTCTGGCAAATTCTTTGAACTCTCTAAGAGCCGAAGACGCAAAGTCCAAACCTGTCACAGAAAAACCCATGCGAACAAGATGAAGGCCGATCCTTCCTTTTCCGCAGCCGAGATCGAGTATATTTTTTTTATCAGCTAAATAATCTTTTACCTCAGAAATAACAGGAGGAATTTCATCCGAGTATGTAAGGTTGATCCCCTTGAGAAGGCGATACTCTTTTTCCCATAATCTTTTTCTTGTTTTATCCTGCTTTTTTTTTATCATCATGTATTCTGAGGGTCGTTTAATCTTTTTCTTAATAGCCGGGTGAACCGGACATCTCTTCGCAGCGGAGCAAGGTCCATATGTTTCACAATAAAGGACAATGGTTTGCCGGTATCAGGCAGCACGAGTTCCGGGGCCAGTTCAAAAAGCGGGACAGCGATAAAAGCTCGCTTATATATATCAGGATCAGGAAGGACCAGATTGTTCTCTTTCATTACCCTGTCGCCATAGAGCAGAAGATCAAGATCAATGACCCGGGGAGCGTTTTTGTTCTGTTTTTTTACCCGGCCTATCTTTTTTTCTATTCCCTTTAGTATATTGAATTTCAGATCTGCCGGCGGATCATTCACCATGATCTCCCAGACCCCGTTATAGTAATCATTCTGATCCGGGTCGAAAAGCGGCCTGGTTCTATAAAAATTAGATATGGATTTAACAGAAACGGTTTGTTTTAAGATCAGAAGGGCTTTTAAAATATTGTTCTCAGGATCAATATTACTCCCTACCCCGATATACGCTATGTTCATAACCCTACCTGCTTCTGGTGATTTCTACAGCCACAGACCGGGCAAAACGCAGGGCATGGGGTTTGTCCACCGTTACCTGCACCTGATTGATTTTCTTATTGGCCAGGCATTTTGTGGCGATCTCTTCAGCCAGTTTCTCTATTAACAAGAAGGAAGAATTTTCAACCAGCGTCATGATCTCCTTCTTTAAGGTTTTATAGTTTACAGAATCCTCGATCTTGTCTGTTTTGCCAGATTTTATCAAATCTGTCCAAATAACAATATTGATAAGAATATCCTGCTTTTTGATCCTTTCCTCATCATTGATACCGATGATACACCGTAAATGCAGATCTCTGATATAGATCTTATCTTTCATGCCTTACCTCATAAATTCAAGTTGTTTTAAAGTCTCACCGCCATCTATCACTATTACTTCACCGGTAATAAAAGGGCTTGTGATCAAGAATTCTACCGCTTTAGTGATGTCCTCTGCTTTGCCCGAGCGTTTTAAAAGATTACGCAGGGCCATTTTTTTAAGGAAAGAATGCCCTTTCCCGGCGGGGGGCAGTATCAGGCCGGGAGCAATTCCATTGACCCTTATCCCGGGGGCCATTTGGATAGCCATCATACGGGTAAGAGAATAAAGTATATTCTTGCTCAGCTGATATGCCGCATGGGTTAGATCATATCCTTTTATCCTGTTATCGAGCAGATTAACGATGCAGCCATTCTCTGTTTGACCCGCAAAGTTTCTGGCCAGGACCAGGGGGGAAAGAGAATTGATGTCAAGAAAAGTGCCAAGGTTTTTTTCCAGTTTATTCAGGGAAGAAGGAAAAAAGATAGAGGCGTTATTGATCAGGATATCAATTCTTCCTGTCTTCTGTCTGATTCCGGTGAACCATTCGGTTATGCCATCAGGAGAGGCAAGATCTCCTTTTACGGCCCATGCTTTCACCCCGCTTTGTTTGGCCTGTTGTACCAGTTTTAAAGCCTGCTTTTCAGATTGATGATAGTGAATAATGACATTGGCTTTTGATCGGGCCATAGCCAGAGTAATATTTTTGCCGATCCGTCTGGTCGCTCCGGTTATCAGTATTGTCTTTCCTTTTAATTCTGCAGGGGACATCCTCATCCTTGTCCTTGAAAATAAGCATTATGCCTGTTTTTTCAAGTATTTTATCTTTTCCATCGGGGTATATATTGTGAGTAGAATTGAATGGCCTGTTTGATGGATACATCGAATCTCTTTTCAGGTTCCCATCCCAGATCCCGTCTGGCCTTGGTCGAGTCAAAGTAACGGAAAGCGTAAGAAATTTTCATCAACTCGGATGTAATGGGGAGGCTGATCTTTAGTATATTTGAGAAGAATTCCAGAATAAAACTCACGGGATAGATTAGATAATAAGTGAAAAAGGGCAATATGGTTTTGATCGGTTCCCTTTTCAGATAGGAATTGATATAATTAAAAAATTGAAGAAAAGGTATATTAAAAGAGGAAATGATATACCTTTCGCCGGAACGCCCCCGCTTCAGGGCCAGAGCGATGGAACTGACCACATCTTCCACATCAACAAACGCATTTCCGCCGGGGGTTGCCTGTTTCAGGCGGCCCTGTTTCAGATTGATGAATACTTCTGCGGTATTCAGATGATTATCTCCTTTTCCAATGATAGTCGAAGGATTGAGAATAATAACTTTCATACGGTTTTTAAATCCAAGGACATACTGTTCAGCCAGGTACTTGGTATACATATATCCTATGCCTTGATAAGACTTTTTAAAGACCGCCTTTTCTGTCAATGGTTCGTAAGGATTACGCGTCAGGCCAATAGCCGCCGTACTGCTGATATGAACAAAGACCCTTACCCTGTTTTTAAAAGCCGCGTCAATGACATTCTTTGTGCCCTTATAATTTATCTCCCGGAGCTTTTTATGATCTTTCTTTTTGTAGGAGACAAAACCCGCGCAATGGATCACTGTGTTACAACCCCGCATGCCCTTCATGAGAGAATCTTCATCTAACAGATCTCCTTCCACTTTTTCAAATTTTAATTTATTTAAAAAGGGATGATTAGAGTTTTTACGAAAGAGAAGTTTTATCCTGGTTTTTTTTCTGGCCAGAAAAGATACCAGATTGGACCCCAGATGACCGGTGGCTCCTGTTATAAAGATCGTTTCTTTCATAATAGATCATACCCCTTTAAATATTTAATAGTATCAGCTATTGTCTTGGAGAAAGAAAAACGTGGTTTAAAACCCAGTTCGTTTTGTGCTTTGGCCGATGTAAAATATCTGAATTTGAATCCCGAGTCTACAAGATCTTTTGTGACAGGCAGCCTGATCGGCAAAACCGTTTCCAGGAACGAGATCAAAGGAACCAGTATGGTCCTGTACCTGTGAGACAGAACAGGCACAGTGTAATTTTTAATTTTTAAAATGGTAATGATCGTATCGGTGATCTGGCGAAAGGTCAGGTTCTCTCCTCCCAGAATATAACGTTCGCCGGGTTTCCCTTTCTCCATCATGACAAGTCCCCGGGCCACATCTCTGACATCTACCACATTCGTTCCACCGGGAAGGAGAAAGGGAAGTTTTCTTTTTTTGATGTTTCGGATCAATGTCACGCTGTTAAAATAATCGCCCGGGCCATACATTAACCCCGGATTGGCAATGGTGACATCCAACCCCTTTTTAAAAAAGGAAAGAGCCATCTTTTCTGAGGCGTGTTTGGATAGCATATAGTACTTGTCTTTGATCCCGGCCCAGGGAAAAGAGATATTTTCGTCAGCCAGATGATCGACCCGGTCAAGATATCCGATCCCTGCGACAGAACTGATATGGACCACTTTTTTCACTCGGTTTTTCAGACAGGCTTCAAAAACTCTTTTTGACCCCTGTTCATTGACAAGGAACAGGGGTTTCCTGTCTTTTTTTGAAAAAGAGACCAGTCCGGCCAGATGATAGACCAGATCGGTCTGTTTAAAATATTCATCCAGAGGATCCAAACAGATATTAACGGGAAACATAACAGTCACATCATTGATCTTTTTAACATCATGGACAGGATACGGATTAACTTTCAGATCAATAACGGTAATAAGAGAAGAAGGATATTTTTTACGGAGCAAAAAGATCAGATGCTGCCCCAGAAATCCAGTTCCGCCTGTGATCAAAATGCGTTTGTATGTCATTGGCCACGAAATAGAAGAAGACGGTTTTTAATCAAGGACCGTCCCCTTTCAAGTCCTCACGTCTTAAAAAAGATTTGGCTAATGTTACCAGATCAGCGTAACGTATATTACTGCCAACAGGCAGACCATAGGCCAGCTTTGTGATCTTTGCGGGATAAGGGGCTAACAGTTTTGATATATACATGATCGTGGTTTCACCTTCAGCCGTAGGGGAAAGAGCAAAAATGATCTCCTTTATTGAATCTTTTTTAATTCTTTCGATCAAGGGTTCAATATTCAAGTCCTCTGATGATATCCCGTCAAGCGGAGAGATAATACCGAAAAGAATATGATAAAGACCATCAAACAATTTCAAACTTTCTATAATAAAAACATCCCGCGGATCTTCAACCACGCATATCCTGGACCTGTCCCTTTTCGTACTCGAACAGATGGCACAGATGTCATCCTCTGTGTAATTGCCGCAGATGCGACAGTTCTTGATCTGTGATTTTATCTGTTTAAGGGTGCTGGCCAGTGATAAGGCGAACTCGTCGGGAGCAGAGAGGATATAAAATCCAAGGCGTTCTGCGCTTTTTTTCCCAATGCCGGGGAGTTTAGAGAGAAGATTGATCAACTGCTGAATACTATCAGGGTAATTCATTTTACATTAAATTAGACAGATCGGGCATACCGGGAATATTCAGCCCGCCGGTGATCTGAGAGAATTCCTGGGTGATCATCTCCTGAACTTTGCGCTGGGCTTCACTGACAGCGGCAACGATCAGATCCTCCAGCATCTCCACATCATCAGGATCCACCACTTCTTTATTTATTTTAAGACTTACGATCTCCTTTTTCCCGTTCATTCTTACTGTCACCATATCCCCTCCGGATGAGGCTTCTATTTCTTTGCTTTCCAGATCTTTCTGCACTTCTTTCATCTTTTCCTGCATTTTCTGGATCTGGGAAAAAATACCACCAAGACCTTTCATGTTTTACTCCTTTATCTTTTAAGTATTGATAATTCTGCCTTTAAAAATTTCCCGGGCTTTTTGTATAACAGGCTCGGACTCTAATTTTTTATTATTTTCCGGCTGTGAGTTCTTTTCATAAAGGAATTTTAGATCCATATCTTTATGAAAGAACTCTTTCACTATTTCTTTTATTTTTAAAAGGTTATCTTCATTGCTTAAATTATTGTAATTAAATTTTTTGTCAAATGAAATATAAATGGTCTTTTCTTTCACGCCTTTGAAATGTCCCTGTTTTAAAAGGGAGCCTACAAATTTACTCTTCTCTTCCAGTTTGTTTATGACCTTGACCCATGTTTCTTTATCAGAGCCGCTGGTTGTTTCTTTGGCTGGTTTGGAACGGACAGAGGGTATTGTCTGGTTTGTTTGAGTTGAGGTATTTTCCTTCATGGGTTCCGCGGGGGAATGAATATTCATTTTTTTTATTTCTTCTTCTCCAAATTCTTTTATATAATCATAAATAAATTTTAATGTAATCTTTTTATTAATATTATGAAGGTTTAAAAGACCGATTTCCAGCAGGGTCTTGAATTGCGTGGTATAGCGGAAATGGTTCAAAAGTCCTGTGAGGTAGCGTACCATTTCATCCAGTACTTCTGTTTCAAAATGATCTGCCAGATTTCTGAACGATTCGATCTTATCCTGACTTTCTTCAAGGATAGAGGGTTCGGTTATTCCTATTTTAACAAACAGGATATTTCTTAAAAACTCCACCAGCAGGATGACAAATTGTCTCAGGTCTATCCCTTCATTATATATTTTATTAATGATCTCAAGACCTGAGGGTATATCATTTTTGGTGATAGACCGGGTGAATTGAGAGAATATCTCTGTATCAGAAAGGCCAAAGAGTTGTCTCACTTTATCTTCCGTGATCTCGCCTTCGGAAAAAGCGATCAATTGGTCCAAGGCTCCCTGGGCATCCCTGAGACTTCCATCAGAATTTTTAGCTATAAGAAAAAGGGAATCCCCCTGAAACTTTACAGTCTCTTTTTTGGCGATCTTTTTCAAATGATTGACGATCTCGGGTATGGTTATTCTTCGAAAGTTATATCGTTGACAGCGGGACAATACGGTTATCGGTATCTTATAAGGTTCTGTGGTGGCAAAGATAAAGATAATATGGGGAGGAGGCTCTTCCAGGGTTTTTAACAGAGCATTAAAGGCTGATTCAGTCAGCATATGTACTTCATCGATGATGTATATTTTGTATTTTGCTTTGACCGGAGCAAAGTTCACCTTTTCTTTTAGATCACGGATCTCATTGACCCCGTTATTGGAAGCCCCATCGATCTCAATGACATCAAGTGAATTGCCTTCTGTAATTTCCAGACAATTATTACATTTCCCGCATGGCTCGGCAGAAGTGCCTTTCTGACAATTTAACGCTTTGGATAGGATACGGGCTGTGGAAGTTTTGCCAACACCCCGGGGACCGGCAAACAGGTACGCATGTGAGATCTTGTCATTTTTTATGGCATTGGATAAGGTCTCAGCAATAGGCTCCTGACCGACAAGTTCCTCGAATTTCTGTGGTCTGTACTTTCTGGCTATGACTGTATAACTCATAATATAGTATCTTTTTTCTTCTTCCCGCTAATTACTCAAAACTAAAAACTACATACTAATAAAAGAGGGCCGTGCACCCGGCATTGATATTTATTAGCAGGCTTGATAGAAACACAAGACTCCACACAGGTGACTTGCCCACACTGAAGAAAAAATATCTACCGTTGCTCCCTTCCGGGCCTGGCGGGCTTTGATACCCCTCTTCCTGTGCAAGACCTGTGCTTCAACATCTGAAGCTTTTATCAGTTTCTGCTGATAAAATACCTCAGCCAGGGAATTCAGCCTCGCTATAGCGGATTGCGAGAAACAGGGCACCGCTGGCTCCCCGCCTAGCACGACCCATTTAAATACGGAGAGGGTGGGATTTGAACCCACGGGAGGCGTAACCTCCACGCGCTCTCCAGGCGCGCGCACTAGACCGGGCTATGCGACCTCTCCAGATCGAGTAATAATATAACAACCTGAAACTCAATAGCAAGTATTTTTTAGACCACTTTTTTCTTTTAATAAAGGAAAATTTTCTGGTATCGATAATAGTATTGCATATTCTGGATATTAAATCTTATAAGAAAGAGGTACAAACTTATGGCATTTGAAGCATTGGGAATGGTAGAAACAAAGGGTTTAATCGGTTTAGTTGAAGCTTCTGATCAAATGGCAAAAGCCGCCAAAGTAAGGCTGGTGGCTTATGAAAAGATCGGAGGTGGATTTGTCACCATCCTCTGCAGAGGTGATGTGGCGGCTGTCAAGGCCTCAGTGGATGCGGGAGCTTCGGCGGCTCAGAAAGTGGGAGAACTGGTTTCTGTTCATGTGATCCCAAGACCTCACAGACAGCTGGAGGATGTCCTCCCTATCGGCAGAGTAGCCGAACTTGAAAAAATAGGTGATAAGTAAGAAATATTTTTTTACCGGGGAGAAGGGCTTTGAACGGCATTGATAATGAGACTTTAAAACAGATCGTTACTGAAGTTGTTGCCAGTGTTATAGATAAAGAACATCATCAGGGTTTCAGTTCCTCTGATTCCTATGGTGTTTTTTCTGATATTGACACAGCTGTTAAAGAGGCCTCACTCTCCCAGGCAGAGCTGCTTAAATTGAGTTTGGAAAAAAGGGCCAGGATCATCGAGGCCATACGTCAATGCGCTCTCTCCCATGATGAAGAATTCGCCCGAGTGACTTTTGAAGAAACAGGAATGGGCCGGTATGAAGATAAGATAACCAAGGTCCATATTGCGGCCACACGTACCCCGGGTTTAGAAGATCTGAAAACAGATTCTTTCAGCGGTGATCATGGATTGACCATAGAAGAACGTTCCCCGTATGGTGTCATCGGATCCGTCACTCCATCCACCCATCCTGTGCCCACTCTTATAAACAATGCTATCAGCATGATCTCAGCGGGAAACAGTGTGGTCTTTAATCCTCATCCCGCCTCAAAAAAGGTATTTCAGTATGCGGTGGTACTCTTTAACAGGGCTGTTGAAAAATGCGGGGGTCCGGTAAATCTTATGACCTGTGTGACCGAACCCACTATCCAGACGGCTCAAGCCATGTTCGCTCATCCTGATATTGATCTGTTAGTGATCACAGGCGGTCCCGGCGTTGTCAAAGAGGCTATGAAATATGAAAAACGGGTGATCGGTGCCGGGCCGGGCAATCCCCCTGTTATTGTTGATGAAAGCGCTGATATGAAGAAAGCCGCAAAATCCATTGTCGACGGAGCTACCTTTGATAATAATATTTTCTGTACTTCAGAAAAAGAGATCTTTGTGCTGGAATGCGTATATGAAAAATTAAAACAGGAGCTTTTGCATTATCATAGCTATGAATTGAGCCCGAGCCAGATAGATCAATTAACCCGGGTGGCTATTACCGATAACACCGGTGAACATCCTGTTATGAATCGCGAGCTTGTCGGGCGAAATGCTTCTGTGCTGGCCAATGCCATTAACCTTAAAATAGATGATTCTATCAGACTTTTAACGGGAGAAGTGGAAGAAAACCATATCTTTGTCAGAGCCGAGCAGTTAATGCCTTTTATGCCCATCGTCAGAGTGAAGGATATAGATCAGGCTATTGATCTGGCCATTAAACATGAACATGGATTTCATCATACGGCCGTTATGCATTCTTTGAATCTGGATCATCTTGATCAAATGGCCAAACGTTCAAAAGTGACAATATTTGTAAAAAACGGTCCTTCTATTGCTGGACTGGGTGTGGGGGGGCAGGGAACCACCACATTCACCATAGCCGGAACCACAGGAGAAGGGATAACCACAGCCAGAACCTTCACCCGTATGAGGCGATGTGTTCTGGTCGATCATTTCAGGATAGTATAATTATGCAGTTAGGAAAAGTAGTAGGAACATTAGTGGCAACCATGAAAGATCCTAAAATAAAGGGAAATACGATAAAGATCGTTCAAATGATCGATCTGAAAGGCAAGGCATTGAAAGATTTCGAAGTGGCTGTGGATACCGTGGGAGCCAAAGCAGGTGATTGGGTGATTACGGTCAAAAGCAGCTCAGCCCGTATGACACGCCTGACAGAAGATAAACCGGTGGATGATGCCATCGTGGCTATTATTGATGTTATTGAAGATAACGGTAAAATAATATATCAGGTATAAGGGGTAAAATGAAGTGGTTATCGGAAAGATCACAGGCACGATAGTGGCTACAAGAAAAGACGAGAATCTTCTTGGCGGGAAATTTTATATCGTTCGTTTAATGACCATGGATACTAAAATGACAGACAAATTTATTGTGGCTTATGACACGGTAGGTTCCGGAGAGGGAGAAGTGGTGGTTGTGGTTCAGGGCTCCTCCTCACGTATGACAGAGCAGACTCAGAGCGCTCCGGTTGATGCTTCGATTGTGGCTGTTGTGGACCTGCTGGAAGTAAACGACAAGATCGTATTTAAAAAATTCGAGACCAAGGTATAGGGTATAAACAATGCTTTTAGGCAGGGTGATAGGAACCGTTGTGGCGTCTAAAAAAGTACCTTCCTATAACAGTGTAAAATTGAATGTTATTCAACCTCTTGATGAAAATGAAAAACCTTATGGCCAGCCTATCATTGCAGCGGATGCCATCAAACAGGCCGGACGAGGGGAATTGGTCTTTTATGTCCGGAGCCGTGACGCGACAGAAGCCTTTGATTCTTCTTTCATTCCGGTCGACGCCTCGATTGTGGCTATTGTTGACGAGATCAATAAGGATTAAAGATTATGATGATCGGTAAAATTGTAGCCAGTGTAGTGTCCACCATTAAACATCCTGCTTACAATAAAAAACCTGTCTATCTGGTCCAGCCTCTGGATGCCAATCTGAAACCAACCGGGATGGCAGAGGTGGCTGTTGATTATGTCTCAGCCGGAATAGGAGATCTGGTTCTTTTTGGCGGAGCGCCGGGAGTAGCCAAAGAAGTCTTCAAACTGGAGATGGCCCCTATCCGCAATCTTATCATCGCTATCATCGATACGATCGAAAACGAAGGTAAAACCGTCTACACTAAATGATGGCCTCATTAACTTCGAACTTCGCACTGGTCAAATCCCAGCCATCCTGTCCCGTGAAAATCGGCCCTCTGGAATTTCTTGGACCCCTAGAAATTGCGTAGCAATTTCCGGGACCAAAGCCCTGGAAATTCTGTGAATTTCTCAGGGAATTCCGAGGATTAAGTCCTGGGAATGCTCCGCATTCCTCAGG
>JAFGFC010000173.1 GCA_016931325.1 Spirochaetota bacterium
TGGCGTTAACAGGAAAAGATTCTTTTCTCTTCCCATATTTATATATAATATGGTTCCGGATGCGCCTTAAGGCAAGTCCGTAAAGATAATAAAAACCTTTGCGTATTTTCTGATCCACCGGTAAAATCGTCTCTATTAAAAATGATCTTTGCCTGATCCGGCTCAGTATATCTTCTGAGGCCCAGTCCACGGTATTGCCTTTTTTATCCCTGTACCGGGAACAGGTGAACAGGATATAATCATATCTCTTCTTAAAGGTTTTAATAAAACGGAGTGTTTCATTTTTAACGGCCTTGAACAGAAGGGTCAGCAGACCATGGATCTTCCGGATGGCCGTTTGTTCCGGATAAATATGGATAGGGGATCGTGTTATCCTGGAAAAATAGAGGTCCTCAAATATTTCAAGCCTGGCCAGGTCCCAGTAATATATTTTTTCCCTGTTCTGAACATGGAAAAGATCGAACTTTTTTTCCATGCCCATGAATTGTTTCATGAACTGAACAATGTTCATTCTATCCTTTCCACCCTTTCACCATTTCTTTCTTCAACGGTGTTCCAAACACAATGTCCCTGGCGGCTTTTTTACCCAGAACTTTTGGCAGATATTTGGGGGGCAGACCAAATCCCGGTCTTATGGAACGAACATTTTCTTCTGTGAAGACATCTCCTTTTCTGATATCCTTTACGACAAAAAGAGAACGGGCGAATTCTTTGCTCTTTTCTATTTTCGGACTCAACTTATAAGTAACCTCTCCCAGGGCTTTTTCCGCTTCTCTCACGTTTCTGACCAGAGCTTTCATTTCTGCCGGTTCCAGAGAAAAAACGCCGTCTGGCCCTCCCATTGACCGGTCCAGGATGAAATGTTTTTCAATGATCCTGGCGCCCAGGGCCACAGCCGCGACAGGCACGGAAATACCCATGGTATGATCAGAAAGCCCGACAATGGTCTTAAAACGCTTTGCCAGATCCGGTATCACCCTTATATTCATCTCTTCAAAACGGGCCGGATAGGAACTGGTGCATTTTAAAAGAGCCACCTGCATGTTGTTCATGCGCTTACAGGCGGATAAGGCCAATTTAATATCATCAAGAGTGGCCACACCTGTCGAGATGATCATGGGTTTATTTTTTAAAGCGATGTATTCTATCAGAGGGATATCCAGTATTTCAAAAGAGGCGATCTTATAGGCCGGAACATTCATGATTTCCAGAAAATCCACGGCCGTCTGATCAAACGGAGAGGAAAAAAGGATCAATCCCAGATCCTCCGCCACCTTTTTTAGTTTAGGATGCCATTCCCATGGTGTATAGGCTTTCTGGTATAACTTGTAAAGAGTGGTTCCATCCCAGATCGTCCCCTGTCTGATCTGGAAATGGCGTGTATCACTGTTGAGCGTGATCGTGTCCGGGGTAAAGGTCTGAAGCTTGACCGCATCCACGCCGCATTCGTGCGCCTGTTGTATCATTTTAACGGCATTATCATATTTCTGGAGATGATTGCAGGAGAGTTCGGCTATGATAAAAACAGGGTGTTTATCGCCAATTTTTTTATCTTTTATTTTTAATTCCATTTTTTATCTCCCCTTAACAAGACGATAACAATAATGACCTTTATATTGATATCCTTCGTCATCAAGATCAAATCCGGCTTTCAAAAATGTTCTCAATGAAGCCTTGTTCTCCTTTTTTACAAGTGCTATAATATGCTTTATTTCTTTTCTCTCTTTAAAAAGGACCTTGGCGCCCAATGTGACACCCAGCGCGCCGTAGCCCATTCCTCTTTTTTTAGGATCGATCGCGATCCCTATGATCGCTTCCCTGTTTTTTATCTCAAATCTTTCAGACCCGACCTTTTCCCTGTTTCGATCCAGAAGAACATAGATCCTGTAGTTCTTATCACCCTTACATTTTTTAAACCACTGGCAGTGATCTGGCCATGATATAGGATCAGAAGAAAACGACATTCTTCTTGCCAGCGTTTCATTAGCCCATTGAAACAAGATCTTTTTATCTTCTTCCTTCACACGTCTGATGATCAAAGGGCTTTTCACGTTCAGGGATATCATTTTTTCGATCCTTTTTATACCCTGGCCATCGATCAGGCTTCTCCCCTTTTTGAACATCCTCTCTCTTATTCTATACTGATCCAAAATAGATTTTAAGGATGCCTTCAGATTTTCTGATATAACATCCTTATGCCATCCCAGACAATGAACATAATTATCCAGGTGTAAATTCATGATAGATTTATTCTGATTTTCAGCGGTTATGACAACAAGGGTCGGGACACCCATATACAACAGCTCCAATATAGTTGATCCACCCGCGCTGATCGCCAGGTCCATCCCTTTAAAAAGGGAGGCGACATTTTTCACATTCCCATAGATCTTAATGTTACTATTTTTTTTACTCTCTTTTATTATTTTTCCCAAGTCTATAAAGTTCTTGTTGACCAGAATATGCAGGATCAATTTATTATCCTGAATAAATTTTTTCAACCAGCTGATGATCTTGACGGTCATCCCTGTGGGATCACTGCCGCCCATTGTTAAAAGTATATGACGAACATTTTTCCCGATCGATTTTTTTCTTTTCCCTTTGAATTCATCTCTCAAAAGAACATATTGTGTTCCGGCCAGTATCTTTGTATCTGAGGAGAGGTTTTTATAATCCTTTTGAAATCCATAGTTCTGGTTGATCAAAAGATCAGCTATTAATTTTCTATTAGCCTGGTCATCAAAAGCCACAATGAGAGAGGTATATGGTCTGATCTGCCTTTCATAATCCTGGTCAATCCCATAGCTGTCATGGATAAAGACAGGGAAAGAATATTCTCTTAAAACGCGTTTCATTTCTTCAAGATCCTCCATGGACCCGGCTTTATAATCAATGATCCTGTAAGGGATACTGTTCTCTTTCATTTTAGTGATAGCAAAGGGATCGTTATTTAAAAGGAACAATACCCTGTTTTTTCTCGATTGAAGATGACGGGCCAGGACCAGACAACGCATGATATGCCCGTACCCTATTTGTCTCGAACCGTCTGCTCTAAAAAGAACCGAACGCATTATTTTTTATTTAAAACCTGTTTTATATGATCCTGGTCTTTCTGACAGGGATGCCCTTCCCTGAAAGAAAAGATTTTGCCTCAAGGGGTGTTTGTTGAGTAAAATGAAAGATACTGGCTGCCGCTACAGCTGAAGCCTTATTTTTCAGAGCCTGATACATATGCTGATAATTTCCCGCTCCGCCGGATGTAATAACAGGAATATTTTTCACAGCATCCGTCACTGATCTTATCAGATCAAGATCATAACCTTTCATTGTACCATCCCTTTCTATGGAAGTGAGAAGGATCTCTCCCGCACCTCTTTTTTCCATTTCTTTAGCCCATAGGTATGCCTGTATGCCGGTTTGTTTTGTACCACTATGGCTGTAGCATTCATATTCATTATTTTTATTCTTTTTAGCGTCAATACTGGCAACGACACACTGAGAGCCAAAAGCCCGCGCTACCCGTGTAATTAATTCCGGATCTTCGTAACTGATGCTATTGATGCTCACCTTATCGGCGCCGGCTCTTAACAGGTTCTTCACATCCTCAATTGTTCGTATTCCTCCGCCAACGGTCAAGGGAACAAAACACTCTGATGAAAAATCAGCTACGGATTCAAAATCCGGATCTCTTTTCTCTCTAAAAGCTATTATATCCACAATGATCAGTTCATCCACCTGCCTGGTGTTATATACCTTTATAGCCGGAAGAATAGACCCTATTCGTCGCCAGCTGTCAAAAGAGACACCTTTCACGAGGCCGACATCTTTCCATAACAAAGTGGGGATAACGCGAACTTTAAGCATGGGCCATCAACCTAATATCCTAAAAAATTCTTTAATAATTGGAATCCTAAAGGAATGCTCTTCTCGGGATGGAATTGAACCCCGAGGATATTATTCAAATGTATTGATGAGACAAATTCTCCACAGTAAGGTGTTTGTGTAATGATATTTTCTTTATCGTCCGGCACAAAATGATAACTGTGTACAAAATAAAAATCATCATGATCAGGGATATGGTTAAAAAGCGGATTATCTTTGATACGGTATATCTCATTCCAGCCTATATGAGGGATCCTTTCATTCTTTGATGTTGGCTGAAGCAACCTTACTTCGCCGGGTATAAGATCCAACCCTTGAGTCTCTCCTCCTTCATAACCTCTCCTGGCCAACAGCTGCATGCCCAGGCAAATTCCTAATAAAGGTATCTTATTTTTTAATACTTCCTGTTTCAGCGGTTCGACCCACCCTCTCTCAATGAGATTTTTCATGCCATCAGCAAAGGAACCCACTCCCGGTAGAATGATCCTCTCGCATCGAGTCAGATCGTGTGGATCACCAGAGACAAAAGCCTCGGCCCCACATTCTTCCAGCGCGCGTTTTATTGAGCCCAGATTGCTCATACCATAGTCAATAATGCATACAGACATATGATTTTTCTACTGTGGATAGTACAGTCTGATAAGATTACCATATTTATCTTTGACCAGATTTCCCCTTGTATCCAATTTGAATATTTTTTTATTGGTAAATCTATCACATATTTTTATAAATTCATCTACTGTAATATCTAAAAGTTTCAAAATCTCTTCAACAGGTTTCCCCAGATAAGACCAGGGGAATTTACCGTCATGTATCTTTACCATCTCAATGGCATCTTCTCTGGTAATGCGACCTCTTCTCAAATGCAGACAGGCAATATCTGTAGCCCGGCCAAAACCGAATTTCAAAAATTTAAAATAATCGTGAATACCGGTCTGATGGTTATCCAGATTTTCATAGTTGACGATCGAACCCTCGACCGTTCTATAAAACGTGGTCAACCCATGGGCCTGCCCCAAAAGCGCATTAGAATACCCATCCCACGGAATGTAATATCCCAGAAATATCCCTGTTACTCCCACCTTTTTTAATTCCTGATCAGTGGGATAGGTATAGGGGATTATATGCTTTTTTTCGATCCCTTCCATTCCTATCATATCAGAAACACGTAATCCTAAAAGGCCTCCGAATTCTTCAAGCCATCTCCTGTCCAGGACATTATTAGCGCTGGCGGAGGCTGGTCCGCCATACTCATTTTGTGAATTCTCTCCCCAGACAATCAGGGGAACCTTGTATTCCACGGCCGCTCTGACAGGGATAGTAAATATCCCGACATGTTCAGGCCAGGAGATGTCCCCGACCTGCATCAATCCTATTCGGTTTAATTTGCGGCGCACTTTCAGATTAGGAGAAAATTCAATATAATCCACACCCAGTGATTTAATATTCTCAATATTTTTTCTCCCGAGATCTGACAGATGACACGTGGTGGCGGTCACACAGAGGGGATTTAATCCCAGCTGAATCATCCTGATCACCTGTGTTGTGCTGTCTTTTCCTCCACTGACCGGTATAATACAATCCCAAATTTTTCCATCCTTTGATCTGTATTTATCCAATATTTTTACTAATTCTTTCTTCCTTTTTTCCCAATCAATCTTGGTCCTGTTCTCATAACTACGGCAGGCATTGCATATCCCATCCTTATCAATATGCAGGTCTGGTTTTGTATCCGGCATAACACATCGTTTACAATATTTCATAAGATAACACCTCCGTTTTTATTTTTTCTCCCCCTGCGGGAGGGCGCGCTCCATTAAAAACCAGGTGATATCATCCTGGCTGAAATTATTGTCCCTGTGATAGGCAAAACCGTAATCTAATAGACAAAGATCTTTATAGGCATCCAGCATCTCGCCGGCAAAATCCCGTTTAAAGAGCTGGTCCTTTTGACCTCTATAGGGTATAGAAACCGGAGATGGATTATAGTATTCACACAGACAGATATATCTTGAAGAACTGTCATACAATAATTGATAGACATCTTTCAGTTTCTCCGGATTAATATGGATCAGAACCCCTTTGGTAAAGACAAAATCTCTTTTTTTATCGATCTTGAAATCCAGGATCGACTCATGAAAGGCTTTGACGCCTTTGATCTTTTTCAAATGGTCAATGGCTTTTTTATTTATCTCCACGGCTCCAAATTCTACCT
Source organism: Spirochaetota bacterium (assembly GCA_016931325.1). Lineage (GTDB taxonomy): Bacteria > Spirochaetota > JAHITG01 > JAHITG01 > JAFGFC01 > JAFGFC01. The sequence goes on from JAFGFC010000173.1 coordinate 6,095, forward strand.
CTGGCAAAAGATAACGTATGGCAATAAGATTCCAGCCGATATGGGCTCCATATTCCATGATTGATTTCACATCTCTGGTGTTTTTTAAAATCTGCGCAAAAAAATTGATATTGCTGGCCAGAAGTTCAGGATCCATGTTCCGCTTGATGTATTCATCCCCAAACCCTCCAGCCCAGAACTGTTCCTGCTCGGTCCTGTAATTCTTTTTCATTTTCATCTCCTTTTTCACCACTGAAGTCACTGAATGATTGATAAAACTGATTTCGACAGTTCTAATGAAACGATCTTTTCATCCTAATAATTCTATCATGTTTTTTATAACGTATTCGACCTGATTATCCGTCATCCGGGGATAGATCGGAAGGCTCAGGGCTTTGCTATAATATTCTTCGGCTGCGGGGCAATCTCCTTTTTTTGTGCCATAATGTTTCTGATAAAAAGGCTGAAGATGAACCGGAATATAATGGACCATAACCCCTATCTGCTTCTTTTCCAGTTCTTTCATCAATTCAGCCCTGGAATAATTTATTTTATCAAATTCGATCTGGATCACATAGAGATGATAGGCGGATCTCACATCAGCCTTCTCAAAGGGGGGCTTTATCACTCTGATATCCTTAAAGGCCTTATTATATCTATTGACAATCTCTCTTCTCCTTTGCATAAAGCGATCAAGTTTTTTGAGCTGGGAGATCCCCAAAGCGCACTGAAAGTCGGTTATTCTGAAATTAAAACCCAGATCGATCATCTCATAATACCAGGGTCCGTCATCCTGTTCCATCAGTTCTCTGTCCCTGGTAATGCCATGCGCCCTCAGTAATTTCAAGCGTTCATATAATTTTTTATCGTTGGTCAGCACAGCTCCGCCTTCACCCGTGGTGATATTCTTAACAGGATGAAAACTGAAAACGGTCATATCAGAATACTGGCAGTTGCCTGTCTTCCCGCCTTTATAAGTTGAACCAATGGAATGGCAGGCATCCCGGATAATGTAACAATCATGCTCCCGTGCGATTTTATGTATCTTTTCCATATCACAGGGTTGGCCGGCAAAATCAACCGGGATGATCACCCTGGTCTTCTCTGTTACCTTTTTTTTAATAACTTCCGGGGCAATATTATACGTATCCCTTTCAATATCCGCAAAAACAGGCCGGCCATTATTATAAAGGATACAATTGGACGACGCCACAAAGGTATTGGGAGTCGTAATGCCCTCAAAACCCTCTTTCAGATGGAGGGCTTTGACCGCCAGGTGAAGCGCGGCCGTTCCATTTGAGCAAACAACAGCATATTTCGCTTTTGTATATTCACATAATTTCTTTTCAAATTCCAGAGCCTTGGGTCCCTGGGTGATAAGATCAGATTCTAAAACACCGACAACAGCATTGATATCATCTTCTTCTACATTCTGATGCCCGTAGGGGATGGCTTTGTCCCATACGATATCCCTGACAGGTTCAATGGTTACCTTTAATTCCTCGCCCGGTTTCAACTGACTGATCGTTTTTTTATCCAGTTCGATCTTGCCCTGTTTCAGCTTTGTTATAAAAGTCTTTCGCATTGTTTTTCTCCTTAAAAGGTGAACGGTGAATCCTTTTTGTCTTCATGGCGGATCTCATCCACCTCTTCGTTTTTCCCGGGCCCGCGATAAAGTTTATCAGGAAAGTTCAATACCATCCCGTCTTCCTTTGAAATATTTTTATAACCATGGATAACTCCCGGCGGAATGATAATAGTACAGGCATTCTCATGCCCGGTTTTAATTTCCATAAGATGGCCAAATGTTTTTGAATTTTTTCTGTTATCCCACAGTTTTACAAGGAAGGTACCCGGGCCTATAAAGGAAAATATATCGGTCTGATGAACATGTTCATGCGGGCCGCGCGCAATACCGGGCCTGGTAAAAGAAACATAGCTCATGACAGGTTTTATATTATCGGCAAATTCATCTATTCGAAAGGTCTCTATTAAGAAACCCCTTTCATCCACATTCTTCTTTAACGGTTTGACCAGTACGCCGTCAATTTCGCCTTTTTTAAATTGCATATTTTTACCTCAAAATAAATGATTTTATACTTCGATTTATCCTATGGCTGTTTATCGTTCGTCGTTTTTCGACTTTCGTTCAGATTATATTTTTAAACGATAAACGTAAAACAATGAACGAAAATCTACCTTATATTTCACTATCTTCTATCATATCGTTTAAGGCTTCTTCAATTGAATATGTTATATCCCAGCCCAGTTTTTTTAACCTGGAATTATCGCCGTAACTATCCGGAACATCCCCTTTTTTTATTCTTTTTTGATCGACTTTGATCTTCACATCCTTTCCCATTATTTTCAAGATGGTGTTGATCATAGTTTTAATAGAAATGGATTCTCCCCGGCATATATTATAGATCTGGCCCGGCTGGCCTTTTTCAAGGATAAGGAAAAGAGCCATAATAACATCGCGCACATGTAAAAAATCCCTTTTTGTATTGATATTTCCCACATGCAAAACAGGAAACCGGCCTTTTTTTAATTCCTTGATCTGCCTGATAAAAGAAGGAACGGAAAAGTTCTCACTCATTCCCGCTCCCAGAATATTAAAAGGACGCGCGACCATGATCTTTAAACCAAAGTGCTTGTGATAAAAAAGACCGGTGAATGTCCCGCTCAATTTAGATATACCGTAATGATTCAGGGGATGACAGTCGGCTGTCTCTTTAACAGGCAATTCATTTTGTTTCATCTTGCCGTACTCGGCGGCTGACCCCAGGGTCACGACCCGTGGATAATATCCCTTAACAGAAAGAATGGCTTCAAGAAGCCTGATCCTGGCGATACTGTTGATCCGGTAATATTGTGTTATATCCCCTGAATCGTTCAATCCAATAAGATCGAGAATAAGATCAGGCCTTAACGCTTTCAAAAGGGAATGGATCTTGTTCTTATGAAACAGGTCCAGAACATAGAAATTATCTTTAAAGATTTTCTTTTTAAATCTGTCCAGATAATAATATTCATATTCTTTCCCCGCGCCTTTTTCATCAAGCCATTTTTTCATGGAATAGCCGATAAAGCCATTGGCGCCGGTTATAAGAATTTTTTTCAACCTGATAGAAACTCCTTTTTATGCTTTAAAAAGAATTCATTGGCGATGTTGTAATCATCCACACGGCCGATATCCAGCCAGTAATAGGGATTGCAGTCAAAGCAGTGTACACTCTGGCCGTCTTTTTTAATTTTCATGATCAATTCAGGTATATCCAGCCGTTCATTATGCTTCAGGTAGGCAAGGCATCTTTTATTGAATATATTGATCCCAACGCTAACATCATAATGGAATTTTGGTTTCTCAATATAGTTTTTGAGTGTATTGTTTTTTATATCAAGCACCCCGAAATCAATATTTACCTCCCGGCGGTAGGTGCCGATCGTGGCTATGGCTTTGTTCTTTTTATGATACCAGAACATTTTTTTAATATCGATACTGGTCAACAGATCTCCGTTCATCACAATAAAATCCTCTTCCAGCCAGTCTTTGACCAGACTCATTGGACCGGCTGTTCCCAGGGCTTTCTTCTCTTCAGAATAACGTATATCCATACCCAGTTTCCTGCCATCTCCAAAAAAGGCCATGATGATCTCCGCCAGATGATTAATAGAAAGGACTACATTTTTTATGCCATATTGTTTTAACTGTTTTAAAATGATCTCAAGGATCGGGGTTTCCCCGATAGGCATTAAAGGCTTCGGCAACGTATAGGTAAAAGGTTTTAGTCTTTGGCCTTTTCCACCGGCCAATATGATCGCCTGCATAATATTCCTCCTTATTATTAGATGTTATAAATATCCGCTTTGTATTTATTCAGATTCTTCTTGAACCATTCAATGGTCTCTTTTAATCCTTTTTCAAGATCATATTGAGGAACCCATTGGGTCAATTTCTTTATTTTATCGTTCGATCCTAAAAGTCTCTGTACTTCGCTTTTATCAGGCCGTTTACGTAGATTCTCTGTCTGTATCCTGGCCCGCCCATTGATCAACTGGATCAGCTTTTCCGCTATCTGCCTGACTGTGATCTCTTTTGACATGGCAATGTTGATCTCTTCCCCGATCACCTTATCTGATCTGGCTATATGGATAAATCCTGACACCACATCTTTCACATAATTGAAATCCCTTGTGACTTCAAGAGCCCCCAGGCTTATCTCTTTTTTTCCTGATAAAAGCTGAGTGATAATGGTGGGGATCACCGCTCTGGCAGACTGCCTGGGACCATACGTATTGAATGGTCTTACGATCACAACAGGCAGATTGAAACTTCTATAAAATGATTCAGCGATCCTGTCGGCCCCGATCTTTGTGGCGGAATAAGGCGACTGGCCCTGGAAGGGGTGTTTTTCGTCTATAGGCGTATACAGGGCTGTGCCGTATACTTCCGAAGTGGACGTGACAAGCACTTTTTTACATTTTTCAGTTCTGGCCGCCTGCAGCACATTCAACGTCCCCTTGATATTGGTGTCAACATAACTGTCAGGTGAATGATAACTGAAAGGGATACCAATAAGAGCGGCCAGATGGAACACGATTTCAATACCCTCCATGGCTTTTTTTACACCATTGGGATCTCTTATATCACCGGCAAAGACTTCTATTTGTGCCAGTTTTTCTTTGGAAAATGTATCCAGCCATCCCCAGCTGTTGAACGAATTATAATAGATAAAAGCCCTTATTTTACATCCTTGCTCCAGTAATCCTTCGACAAGATGAGAACCTATAAAACCGTCCGAGCCGGTCACCAGCACTTTTTTATTTTTTAATTCCATAGTTTGTCTCCTTATCCAATATTCCAACATTATCTTCTTTTATTAAAATAGTGGCGTTACATTGTAACATTGATTTTATTTTTCTTTATTCCTATTTAAATACTGTTTATAGGCAAACTCTGTGGCCTGCCATATCACCTGACCGCATCGTTTCCAGGATAACTCCAGGGCTCGTCTATAGGCCTTTTTTCTCAGCTCCTGCTGCAGACATCTGTCCTGACAGACCATTAATATGGCATCAGCAATGGAATCCGGATTGAAAGGATCAAAATAAACAGCGGCTTTCCCGGCAACTTCTGTCATGGGAGGGATACGGGAACAGGCCATCACTCCTTTCATCCCCATGATCTCTGACTGAACAACAGAATTGGTCTCACAAACGCTTGGAAAAAGATTCAATACAGCATGGTGCATAAAGAGCGGTATCTTATCTTTTGGGATGGTTCCCAGAAACAGAACCCTGTCTTTCAATTCAAAGTCTTCTATCTCCTGGATAAGCCTTTTTACATATTTCTTATCCGCAGAGAATCCGGCTATAATGAGGACAGGCAGATTTTTTTCGATCAGGCTGGCCCTTTTATAACCCCTGATCAGATTAAGATAATTTTTATACCAGTACACTGTGGAAAAGGCGAACAGGAAAGGGACTTTCTTATTAGGATGCGGAGGATGTTTAACTTTACTGATATCCCTGGGAACACCGGTCAATACCACGAAAGATTTTTTCCTTATATTACCGGCATACTTTGAAATGCTTGTCATGGCATGACGGGAATGAAGGATCAGCGCATCGCATCCCCTGGCGCTGCGGCTGTACATTTTCTGCAAAAGACGAAGCCTGATCCGCCCCTTTGATAACAGACGGAAATGCTCAATTTCCCGGGGTGTAAAAGGCAACATGTTGTTTATCGTTATCACTGTGGCGCAGAGATCCCTGACCCTGTGGCTAATAATTCCTGATAAGGAGTAAAGAACATCAGCCTTGTGTTTTTTTATCTTCATGGGCAAGATCATATGATACCATAACCATCGGCCAGGCCATCCCAGAGCAGGTTTTTTTACATTGTCCACCCGGACAAATTCGGAAGAAACGATCTTTTTATGAGCCGCGTCCTGAAGGAGTATGATCTGTCCATTGCTTGGGCGGTTCTCCAGCGCTGATTCTATCAATTCATATTTCAATTGAAGGATACCGGGACTGCCAATGGTCACCCCGTCAATGAGCAGGCGTATAGGTTGTTCTTTTTTATTCATTAATTTGACCTTAAGAGAGCCAGCATCCTTTCCGGTATTAATAATTTAAACACATTTTTTAAAATAAATGACAGATCAGTAAAACTGATCTTCTTTTGTTCTCTCAGGATCCTTAATTGAGTTTTAATAATATAAAAGATCTGCTTTTTATCATGTTTTCTGGAAAGCATCTCTTTTGTATACCTTCTGCAGGCGAGAACGTCATCCAGATTGGTCACTTTGTATTTTTTCATGATCCTGAACCATAAAAGGTAATCCTGTGAATAGGACAGGGAATCATCATAATATCCGACTCTGTGAAGTATTTCTCTTCTGAACATGACCGATGTATGGCAGAAAGGATTGAACCGGGCTATGATCTTTCTAATTTCTTTATCTGTCACAACAAAATATCTCAGGTCAGGATCCTGGATCTCTCCATTCTTTCCGATCACTTTAAAACGGGACCCGACCAGCCCGTAATCCGGATTTTGGCTTAAAAAATCGTATTCCTTTTTCAACCTGTCCTTCAAGCTCACGTCATCTGCATCCTGTCGGGCAATGAATTTTCCCCTGGCCAGGGACATGGCCCGGTTCAATGATCTGGTCAGGCCCATATTCTCCTGATCCATGATCAAAATCCGTTTATCTTTCTTCAGATAATCGTAAAGCAGATCAAAACTGTTATCCGTGGACCCGTCATTGACGATGATAAATTCAAATTCCTTATAACTCTGGCCTGTAATAGAATCGAGTGCCTCTTTCAAGTACAATCCTCCATTGTAAACGGACATGACCACTGAGACAGGGGGATCTTTTATCATATCAGAACGCAGCATTACCCTGTATGATCCATACTGATCACTTCTCTTCTTCCCTGTTATTTTCATGATATGATCTTTTTTAAACTCATCGCTTGAAATATTTTATTTCTATAAAAGGAATGGATGACAAGCGCATAGAAAGAACAGGATCGAGTTGGCTTTTTCATATCATCCCGGATGGCTTTCCATAAGGCTTTATCATATTCTTCCGGCTGTGAAATCCTTTTTTCCCTGACCTTTTTTAAATGAGAGGCGGTGATGAACTTGTAATGGAGCCTGTTGCACTGTCTACCGCCCAATGGAAAAATGATGCTGTACGAAAAAGCAGAGAACAATTTTGTTATTTTTGAAATATTCCTGGGCGTATACTGTCTTGCCCCATGAAAAAGATACAGATAAAGGCATGGGGCTGATGGCATTAAATGGATCTGGATCATATTCTTTTTATTTCCAGTGCAGTAGGCCTGTATTTGCTTGAAAAATTCCAGGTCATTGTCAAAATGCTCAATGGCCGATTGAGAAATAAAGAGATTCGTACCTTTTTTAATATATTGATCTATATCCTCAGCGCGGCTCTGATAAAATGTAAATTTTTTATCTTTCTTTTTTAAAGAGATCCAGTTATCATGCTTATGTAGATCAATACCGGTATAATGATCAATCCTATTTTTGCTCCATTGGGTTAATTTCGTTCCATATTCCCCGGAACCACACCCGATATCCATTACATTGATCCTCCCGAGTTCTTTTTCTATCTTGCTCCATGGCAAATTCATCCAGAACAGATCAGACAACTTCCGGCTGGGAGAACTGGTTATGGGTGATCGTTTCCATAAAGAAGCAATTGAAATGCTATTAAAATATTTTATTTCTAATTTTTTATCTATGTGGACATAAGGGAACAGATTATTGATCCAGTTTAAAAATAAATATACTATTTTTTGAAATTTACTTAATCCTCTGTCAGCATTTAAATTATGAATGGAAGTTGTTCTTTTCATCATTTTTACTTAACGAATAAATCGTTTTATTAATGCATTCTCTTTTGTTACCACTGATTCCAATCCATAATCCTTTACGGTCAGGCAGGCATGATCAGAATACTGCTGCAGTATTTTTTGGCTTGTTCCCATAACGGTTTTCAAACCTTTGTAGATGGCCTCACGCCTGGTGTTTTCCATTAAAAAACCATTGTATCTGTTTTTAATAATTTCTCTGACACCCTGGACATTGCACCCGATGCAGACACATCCGCAGGCCATGGCTTCGATCAAAACCTTTGGCATCCCTTCATAAAAAGATGGTAAAATGAAATACTTGTATTGATTATAGATCTCCGGCAATTTATCATTCGGGATACTTTCTCTGAAAAAGACCAGGGCTTTGGATGATTTGGCAATATCAACCAGCTCTTTTTTTAAACTTCCCTTCCCGTATATGACAAGAGGGAATTTTACTTTAGAAACGGCATATATCAGGTTAAATAGATTTTTCTGTTTTTCCAGTCTTCCAATGAATAATAGAACATTTTTTCGGGCATGGATCTCTTTTCTCTTTTTAAAAATATCCAGATCAATATAATTAGGAATAACCTCTATTTTTTTCTTATTGATCTTATAGGCATGAATGATATGGTCCTTCTGAAAATTGGATGTGACGGCAGCAACGTCACATTTATAATAGGCTAATCTTTCCAGGATCCTTATGAGAAAACTATACCATTTTCTATTCTTCTCCCGTGTAAAAAGACTCCAGGTCCAGCCTGTTCTGAGAATAAGAGGCCTTTTATAAAGCATCCTGGCTATGATCGCTGTCCAGCTGCCGCTCATCTGATTTGTTTTCAGCACACACTGTTTAAGGATCCCGGGATACAAGAAGGGCATGAGAAAAGAATAGATCAATCTCCCGAGAGCGAAATTGAATATTTTTGGCATGTGTATAATTTCTATTTCTTCCGGGAGCCTGGCAGAATATTTTTTATCCCTGGTCCCATAGGTAAACCAGTAGATCCTGTCCAGATGGTCCCTTTTTATATGTTCCTCATATATTATTTTTTCCCTGTCCAGCAATCCTGATCTCTTCCATTTCTCCACGGACATATTAAAGGTAAAAAATAATGCCAGTTGTTTCATTTAATGGGTCCTTTTTATCAGAATCCCGATCTCTACGGAAAACCATCTTTTTAAAATATTCGGCCAGGGATATCTTTTTATTTTCCGTGGCAGTTTGTATATCACTTTTTTGATTTCCAGACAGTTTATTTTTTTTATGATATTTTTATACTCCCCCCACGTGCACATATGATGTGTGCCTATTTTTTCCTTGGCTTTGTAATATTTCAAAAGATATCCTTTAAAGATCAATTTCTTCATCAGGTGAATTATCCTGACAAGATAATGGGAAGCGTCAAAGCAATAAATATATCCGCTCTTTGATAACTGATTACTGAGATGGGTGAAAAGAGCCTGTCTGTCAGGGATGTGATGTACAGTAGAAAACAGGACAATAAGATCATATTCTCCTGAAATCCTGGCCTGAAAAAATTCTTTGCAAACAAGATCAAATTTAAATTTTTTCTTTTTGATCTTTTTCAGGCGTGGTTTTAAATAATCCAGAAAAGCCTGTCCAATCTCTATGGCGGTATACTGCTCCACCGAGGGATACCCACAGATCAGGCGTGTATAGTAACCCGGTCCCGGCCCTATTTCCAGAACACGTTGGGGTTTTACTGTTTTCAGAGTATCATTCAATGTCATACCCCTGATATCATCCCTGAGCAATTTAAAATTATCCCAGTTATTTCCTTTTCCAACTTCTATGGCCCCGTATTTTTCAGGATTCTTATAATCATCCCGGCTGACATTATGGTCCCTGTTTCGTTTCAGGATCATATTTTTTTCTCCTTCAGACAAAAGAGACCAGGACCAGTGATTTGGCAAAATAAAATAGAAAAAGGTTCCTATTATATTATTTAACATATAGCAGACGTATCTTCCCCTTGACCTTCTCGCCAAAGATCCATAAATAATGCGTGGCCATTACTTTGAGATAATCCAACAGGGAGAACTTTTTTACCTCATATCTCTGACTCTGGACTTTTTTATATATTTGAAAAAGAAAGTCATAATATCTTTTTCCGATCTGTTCGATGGATGGCAGCGTCATATTCTTTTGATAAACAGAATATCGCTTTACTATTTTTTTCAACAAAGCCGGGATTTCTTTTGTGTTTTTGAAACATTCACCTGCTTTTCCCACGATCTCTGGATTACTGCTATACCCGTAGGCCAGACACGGAAGGCCACAGTGCAAAGCTTCCAGCAAAGCATTGGAGCAGGCTTCGATCTTTGAGGCGAAAATGAAAATATCACTTTTTTTTAATTGCTTCGCCAATCCAGAACTTTTCATGGGAGGTTTCTGTTTTATGTTCTTGAATTTTACAGTAGAATTCCCGATAAAATCCATTTCATATCTTTTAAAATCCAGATGTTCATCCATCCACCTGTATACGTCAAATCCTTTTTGGGGATTCGTAGACCAGCTTACAGCGATCAATCTTGTCTTTCTTTTCGATGAAAATTTTATTTTACCTTTCCTGTTGAACAGCGTATTATCAGGCGCGTTGATAATAACGGTCTCAAAGGCATTCTTATGAAATCCCTGCCTGTAATTCTCTTTTTTAGACCAGTGTGATTGAAAGATCGTCGCGTCAGAGATTAATTTCCCGGCTGTTCCGACCACAAGATCTCTTCTGTCATCTAAATTATTATAAGCACGCATTGGTCCGTCGATCCGGTGAACAAATATCTTATTTTTATATCGTCGCTTTGCTTGTGCCACCTCCATAATAAACTGATGGCTGTTAAATAAAATTGTGTCAGCTTTTTTAATATCCTCAGCATAAACTTTACTTTCTTTTAAAAAATGCTTTAAATTTTTTAAAAATTGATTACCGCCACCTGTAGGAGAAGATTTCAAATGATATAAAATATGAATTTTCATTATTTATATTTATCTATAGTCTTTATAACTGCTTTATATACAGCATCTACAGATATTCTTCTCATACACTCTCTATCTAA
>JAFGFC010000025.1 GCA_016931325.1 Spirochaetota bacterium
AGGTGTATCGGATCAAATCTCTCCCATCCATGGGAGATTTGACACTCCACAGATCCTCCGTGTCGTCGGCTCGCTCCCTAGGAATTGTCTCTGGCAATTCCTAGGGACTTTATCCCGGAAATTTTTCGATGAAAAATTTCACGGGGCATGGATGGCAAAGAGCCGATCAAGAACAGGAGGTGTATCGGATCAAATCTCTCCCATCCATGGGAGATTTGAGTAATTTATTAAGCATCCATGCATAAATTACACTAAATTCATCCATGAATTTAGCACTCCTTATCTTTTTTTTATGGAAATACAAATATTATAGACTATTATATAAACTATGAAACCCAATCAGATCATACACGGCGATGCTATGAATATCCTTCCCTCATTGAAAGATAAAAGCGTTGACCTTGTGATCACCGATCCTCCGTTCGCCATTGATTTCAAAGCCAGAAAAGCGAATTATAACAGAAAGTACAAAAATGTACTTGAAGGCTATAATGAAATACCGTCTTCAGAGTATCTGGAATTTTCCCTCAACTGGATCAAGCAGATAGAACGAATATTGAAAAAAAGCGGAAGCGCTTATATCATATCCGGCTGGACCAATCTCAAAGATATCCTGATCGCTGTTGAAAAGGCCGGCTTTATTCTGTTGAATCATATTATCTGGAAATATCAGTTTGGTGTCTTTACCAGAAAAAAATTTGTTACCAGTCATTATCATATTCTGTTATGTGTAAAGAGTAAAGACTATGTTTTCAACAAGATCGATCATTACCCCGAGGATGTATGGGCCATAAAAAGGGAATACTGGCATAATAAATTGAAAACACCCACCAAACTTCCTGCCGACCTGGTGAAAAAAATGCTGTTGTATTCCAGCCGGGAAGGCGATCTGGTACTGGACCCTTTTTCAGGGTCAGGTACTGTGCCGGTCTGTTGCCGGCAATTAAAGCGGAAATTCCTCGGAATAGAGATCAATAAAGATTATGTGAATCTTTCTCATGAACGCCTCAGGGACTCTTGACTTTTCATCCTAATTTTAATATTATGTTTCTAAATCATGGCCATAAAAATAAATGACAGAAAAAAAAGGACCATCAGGCCTATCTTCATTACCGGACTCATCACGGTTCTTCCTATTTATATAAGCTATATCTTTTTTTCCTGGGTTATGAAATTTCTGCATCGGAGGCTTAATTTCATCCCCCACAAACTTTTTCCTGACAATCCTTATCTTATCATCCTTTTTGAGATCCTTCTTTTTTCAACGATCCTTGTGTTGATCTATCTTATCGGTCTTTTAGCCACGAAATATATAGGGAGGCAACTCCTCAAGATCGGCGAACGATTCTTAAACCGCATTCCTCTTATCAGAACGATCTATACGGGATCCAAACAGATCCTGGAATCATTTATGCTGAAGAATAAAAAGAAATTCCTGGGTGTCGTGATGGTAGAATACCCCCGGAAAGGGAGTTATGTCCTTGGATTTATTACAGATACGATCAAAGTAAAAGGGAAACATAATAAAAACCTGTTATCTGTTTTTATACCCTCTACGCCAACTCCCACCACAGGATTTTTAGTCTTTTTTAAAAAATCTGATGTTGTCCCCTTAACGATCTCTCCTGAAGCAGCTTTAAAAATGGTAATTTCCGGTGGTATCGCTGGGACAAATACTCTTACAACGAAAGATTGATGGAAGAAACATATAAAATAAATTTAATCGCCCTGAAAAAAAAATATCCCGATGTTTCCAAAAAGATTGAAAAGATCAATTTAGGCGATGATCTTTGTTTACGAGACACCAGAACAGGGGGCAAGACCCTTCAGGTCAGGATCAACAAGAAAGAGCCTTTTTTTTTGCACAGCCAGTATGATCCTGATAAAGAGAGTGAAAACATTATTGAACGGCATATTAAACAGGACTATGATGTCATTATCATAGGTGGTCTGGGATTGGGTTACCTGGTCAAGGCGGCTCTGGCCAAGAAAGGCGCCCGCACTCAGTCTTTTATCATCGTGGAAAAAGACCTGAGGATCTTCAAGGCGGCTCTTCTGGCAAATGATATCTCAGATGTTTTATCCTCAGACAAGGTACACTTCTTTTTTGAAGAGGATGGGGAGATCCAGGGACTTTCTGATCTATTGATCAGAATAACCACAAAAAAAGTCTTTACCCTGATCGCTCCTTTTGCCTTGAAACTGGACAGGGATTTTTACTTTAACCTCAATAATGTTATCAATTCCTATATCCAGAGAAAGAATATCAATATAGCCACATTGACCCGTTTTCAGCATCTATGGGTCAGGAATATATTTAAAAACTGTCGCTTTTTTTTATCACACAAAGGCATATCCATTCTTTTTGAAAAATTTGCCTCACCGGTTCTTGTGATATCGGCAGGACCGTCTCTGGGAGAAAATATCGAAACCATCAGAAAATATCAGGATAAATTCATCATCATCAGCGCTGACAGCTGCTTTCAGGTCCTTTTAAAAAACAGCATCATCCCGGATATCGTAGTCGCTGTGGATCCACAGTATATTAATTACAAGTATTTTGAATACAATAAAGATTCCAGACCCCTGTTGATCTGTGAACCCTCCACATTTCCTTTGATCCTTGAAGATTACAGGGGAGAAAAGCTGTTCTTTTCTTCCGTCTTTCCTTTTGTTAAATGGCTGGAAACCTTTACTCAAAAGAAAGGAGAGATCGATATGGGCGGGTCTGTATCAACAACAGCCTTTGACCTGGCTTTAAAACTCGGCGGAGAACCGATCATTCTGATAGGACAGGATCTGGCCTTTGTGAGGGAACAGACCCATGTAAGAGGCTCATTCGTGGAAAAATACTGGGCCAGGCGCTATAACAGATTTAACACCAGCCTGAACGGCAGTTTTCAATATATTCATAACAATCTGTTCATGAAGATAAAATCGAATGACGGCTCCATGGTGAATACGGACAGAAGGCTTATGATCTTCCATGCGTGGTTTGAAAGCAAGATAAGCCAGTTACCGACTCATCGCCATGTCTTCAGCACATCCCGTCAGGGGGCCAAGATCGGCAACCTGAAAGTAAATTCACTGGAAGACATAATGAAAAAGCGCCCGTTTAAAAATATTCAAAAAGAAAAAACTAAAATCAGGGAAACATCATCCCGAATAGAAGAAAAGAAGATACGATCCATTATGACACAATTGCAGGAACAGACAGGTTTAATAAGGGGCAGCATACACGAGCTTTTGCCCGTTGTTGATGAATGCATCGCTCAATCGGAAGAATTATATCAACATGTAAAAAATAACCGGAAAGAAAAAATACCCTCCCTTCTGGCTGATCTGGATAAAAAAGACGAAGTGATCCATTCTCGATCCCGGGTGACAGAATTGTTAAGCCTGTTGATACAGGATAAAATACATACTATACTTGAGGAATATGAAGACCATCTGACAGAGCAGGAGAAAAAGAACAAAGATCTTAATATCGCCAGACGCAGTATTTTTTTATACAGCGGAATGAGAGAGAGTATGGAAATATTTGATAAACTCTTTGATATCATTAAATTTTAGGAACTTTTAAAGGATAATTTTGTCTAAATGAATAGAGAGATAAGAAAAGCATCAGAAAAAAATGAGGATTTCGAACTGATTAAGGCTTTTCTCTCAAGTAAAAAAGAGGCCTTTGATAAGTTAGTCCTTAAATACCAGGATCTGGTCTTTAATGTGTGTTTCCGGTTCTTTGGCAACCATGATGAAGCGGATGACTGTTCACAGGAAACATTCATCAAGGTGTATAAAAGCATGAAAAATTTTAAATTTCAATCCAGCTTTTCCACATGGCTTTACCGGATAGCCATGAATACCTGCAAAAACCGTCTGGCTTCCCTGGAATACCGCTTCAGCAAGAAAATGATTCGTCTGGATAAAAACCCGGACGAGGAAGGGAAAACGATAGATGTCCAGGACGACACCTATTCTCCCATAACCATTGTCGAGAGGCAGGAGAAGGAAAAGATGATCCAGCAGGCCATTAATAAACTGCCCTCTGACCAGAAACAGGTAATTGTTTTAAGGGATATTGAAAATTTATCCTATGAAGAGATCGTCAAGATCACCGACCTTAAATTAGGCACGGTCAAGTCCAAACTGGCGCGTGCCAGAGAATCTCTTCGAGATAAATTAAAAGGGGTGATATAAAATGAAGTGCCGTAAATCACATTTTTTATCGGCCTACATAGATAACATGCTGGATGAAAAGACAAAAATCAAATTTGAAAAGCATCTGTCAGAGTGCGACAAATGCGCAAAAGAGCTGACCCTTTTAAGAAATCTCAAAAAAGAGATGGCTCATATGAAAAGGGTCAAAGCCCCGGCTGATTTCCTTCATAAGGTTCATGTGCGGCTGGATGAACAGTCATCTTTTAAAGATCTCTTAAAAAAGTTATTCTCTCCCATTCATATCAAGATACCTCTTGAGCTGGCCGGCGTGCTGGCCATTGTCCTTTTTTTTCTGTTGATCTTTCCCTCTCCGGAGAACCCTGTTATAGAAAACAAAAGGGAACTCGCCAGTGTATCAAAAGAACCTGCACCTCCGGAAAAACAGTCCTTTAAAGAAGGTGTTTTCATGGCCGGCAAAGTAGATGAACCAAAACTGGCAGATAAAATTCCTCATGGGGCGGCTCCTGCTGTTTCCGGCGAATCAGAGGCTGATCTGGCAATGGATGTTATTGAAGAAGAGAAACCCCTTGAGATCGCCCTTCTTATCACCTCGGACAGAGATGATTCATACATAGAAGAATCAAGGCTTTTAAAAGCCAGAAGTGTAAAAAAGAAAGAAATGGCCTTGGAGACAAAAGATGAAGCCAGGGAAGATAAAAAAGCCGGCAAGGCCCTCTCCCGTTCAAATATTACTGCGAGCGAAGTGAGCGAACCGGGAATACTGGTTTCTTTCACCAATATGGTAAAAAATATGCAGGGAAAGATCCTCGCTCAGGAGTATAATAAGAAATCCAATCAGGTCGAATTTATCACTGTGGAAATACCTTCAACCAATTATACTCTTTTCATCCGGAATCTTAAAAAACTGGGGAAAATAACCAAGCAAACTCCGCCTGTCTTACAAAGAGTCAAACGGAATATCCAGAACAGGATACAGTTCATACAGTCGCAGTGATACGATGCACAGGAAGTGCATCGGGTCGGATCTGCCAGGGATGGCAGGGAGCCGACCACATGCATAGGATATTAGTCGAGTCAAATCTTTACCATCCTTGGTAGATTTGACACTTTCGATCCCTAGGAGTCTGTCGGAAAAGTAGATATATTGTAGGGGCTTGATTCAGTGCAAAGTCCTCGAATAGGACGAAGCCTCCCCGTAAGGGGATCAAGCCCGTTTTTTGGTGTTTTAAAACGGGTTTAATAAATTAAACCCGTTTTAAAACTACATTTTGAATAAAAATTGACTTTTCCGACAGGCTCCTAGGAATTGCTTGGCAATTCCAGGCCCTGAGAAATTTTTCATAGAAAAATTTCCAGGATAAAGTCTCCCTAGAAATCGTGAAACGATTTCCGGGATTAAATCTCGGAA
The DNA here is from genome assembly GCA_016931325.1 of Spirochaetota bacterium. Lineage (GTDB taxonomy): Bacteria > Spirochaetota > JAHITG01 > JAHITG01 > JAFGFC01 > JAFGFC01. The sequence continues at coordinate 5,591 of JAFGFC010000025.1, forward strand.
ATTTTTTTAGTAAAAATTTCTCGA
>JAFGFC010000026.1 GCA_016931325.1 Spirochaetota bacterium
ACCGCTCCGCAACTGAAAACAACATCAGGGATCCACCCTTTCTTTTCCCACTCTAATTCCGGTTCAAGAATGGGTTGTATCTGGCGTTTAATTAATCTCGAGGGATCTTCCGGGTCTAACAAAGCGACTCCTAACCGGTAGACTTTGTTATGATCAGCCGCATGATAGAATAAAAGCCATCCTGATCCTGTTTTTATAGGGGGTCCGGCAATGCCGATCTTGAAATCCTCCCAGCCTTCCGATCTTGTCTCCATGATAATGTTATGATCAGTCCATTCTGCAAGATCATGGCTTTGTCCCACCCATATATATGGCATTCTCCTGTGTAACAGCATATATTTTCCCTTGATCTTTTCAGGGAAAAGGGCTGCGTCTTTATTGTCTACATCATCCAGTAAAATACCTTTTCTCTCAAAATTGATAAAATCTTTTGTAGTAGCATAGGCGATCTTTGTTTCTCTGCCGGAATAAGCGGTATAAAGGATATAAAACACATTGTCGATTTTGGTGATCCTTGGGTCTTCGCATCCTCTGGCTTCCTGCTTTCCCTGGCCCTGATACACAGGTGTATCTTTCCTTTTGAAATTTATCCCATCTATGCTTTCAGCATACCCGAGTGAGGATACCATCTTCGTTTTGTCCCAGCTATCGCTCGCGCGGTACAGCATATGGACCTTTGTACCGTCATAATAGACACCACAATTGAAGACAGCTTTTGATTCCCAGTTATGCTCCGGTATCGGCTCCAATATCGGTTTATCACTGATACGTTGTAATTTAATCATTTTTTTTTAATTTCCTGAAATATATATAGTTTTTTAAAACCAAGAACCAAGAACTATGAACGATGAACTATATTATTATCTCATTTTCTCTAAAAATACATTGTAGCCTTTATAAGTCTGGTAAAGATCGAATTTAGAGGATATCTCATAAGGTGAATGCATCCCTAAAAGAGGCGGACCACAATCAATAATATCCATGCCAAAATGGGCCAGGAATTTAGCGATCGTGCCGCCCCCTCCTTCATCCACTTTTCCCATTTCCCCGAACTGAAAAACAATATTATTCTTACTGAAGAGCCTTCTTAACTTTCCGACATATTCGGCATTAGCATCACTCGTATTATATTTGCCGCCATGGCCGGTATATTTTGTAATAATAACCCCTTGCCCCATTTTAGCTGTATTTCTATTGTCAAAAACTTCTTTGTAATTCGGATCAAAGGCCACATCAACATCAGCAGAAATGGCCTGACTCTGGGCCAGGGCCATCCTGACTGTCTTCTCAGACCAGGCGCCTTTCATCTTTTCAACCAGTTGAGAAATAAATATCTCCAGGAAACTGGATTGGATGGAACTGTTGCCCGTACTCCCGATCTCTTCTTTATCGACAAAAAAGACCAGGGTCGTTCTCTGCGGTTTTTCCAGATCTAAAAGCGCCCTAAAAGCGGCAAAACTGGATATCCTGTCATCCTGCCCGTATCCGGCGATGAAACTGGCATCTAATCCCGCTTCTCTGGCTTTCATGGCAGGCACGATCTCTATTTCTGAAGAGTTAAAATCGGCCTCCACTATGCCGTATTTTTGATTTAAAAGATCCATTATGGCCACCTTGACCGGATCTTTCTGATCCTTTTTGGTTACCGGGATATTACCCACGATCAGATTAAGATTCTCTGCCTGAAAGGCATCCGATACTTTTTTATCGGCGATCTTCCTTGACAGATGAGGCAGAAGATCAGGGATAAGAAAAACAGGTTCTTCGTCTTTTTCTCCGATGGTGATATCCACGATCTTGCCATCCAGTTTGACCACTTTTCCATGAATGGACAAAGGAATATTAAACCAGTGATATTTCTTGATCCCCCCATAATAATGTGTTTTTAAAAAGGCCAGTCCGGTGTCTTCATACAGGGGATTCTGTTTCAGGTCAAGACGAGGCGAATCAATATGAGCACAGATAATATTCACTCCATCTTCCAGTGGATCTTTCCCTGTAACAGCCAGTATGATATTCTTATGATGATTGATGGCATAGACCTTGCTGCCTGAAGGGATTTTTTCTAATTTTAAAACATCTCTCAGCGGAAGGAATTTTTTTTCCTGAGATTTCTCTATAAAATAATCCACAGCCTCACGTTCAGTTTTAGATCGGTTAAGAAAATCAATGTAGACTCTGGCAAATTCATCAATTGTGCCCAGGTCTTTTTTATTAAGGTTCAACCATCCAGATTCTTCTTTCATAACAAGATGGTCAAAACTTTCCTTTTTGGGTTTTGGTGATTTTGGTGACTTTTGTTTTTTTGTCGCCATGAATTACCTCCGTTTTTGGTAATTGAGTTCGTTATCAGCTGCCGCCGTATTTTTATAATATAACATAATAAAGAAAATAGGGGCATTTGTCAACACAAAAGTTTTCTGCTTGACTTTGAGCAAAAATCACATTAAATTAAGTAGCCAATTTAATATGATCGAAGCGAATAATTTAAAAAATGGCGTGATTATCAGACTGGAAAATGAATTGTTTCTTGTTCAGGGTACACAGCATGTCAAACCTGGAAAAGGTCCGGCTTATATCAAAACAAAATTAAAGAATTTTCTTAAAGGCAATGTTCTGGAAAAAACCTTCCGTTCAAGCGAAAAAGTTGATGATGTCTATGTCGATAGAAGGAACATGCAATTTCTCTATGCGACAGGAGATGAATTCACTTTCATGGATAACCAGACATACGATCAGATCACGCTCTCTTCTAAATTTTTAGATTCTGCAAAAGGTTATCTGAAAGAAGGCATGAATGTTGACGTTCTCTTCTTGGAAGAAAAGCCTATTTCAGTTGATATACCAATTTTTGTGGAACTTGAAGTTGTCTCTACAGAACCCGGCCTAAAAGGAGATACGGTCTCCACACCCATGAAACCGGCTCAAGTCGAGACCGGAGCCACTGTTATGGTTCCTCTGTTTATTAATGTGGGTCAAAAGATAAAGATCGACACCCGCTCAAATACCTATATTGAAAGGGCTTGAAATGAATATCAATATATTAGAATATCTAAATGACGTCTTGAAAAAAACCCGGATATCGGAACTCACGGTTCAAAGAGGTTCTACAAAGATCTTTATGAAACGAGAGCCCGTGATCGAAACAGATAGGGATGTAAAAAAGGTAAAACTAAAAGAAGAAATTAAGGCAGAAATAAAAGACGACCAAAAAGCAGAAACCCGGCATATCCTGAAATCCCTGACGGTGGGTATCTTTTATAGAGGCAAGACAAAGATCAGCCCTCCGCTTGTAAAAATAAACTCCCCGATTAAAAAAGGGGACCAGGTGGGTATGATAGACTGCATGGGTGTTATTGAGAAAGTCATTTCTGATGAATCCGGCAAGATCGTTGAAATACTGACAGATAATCATAAACCCGTAGAATATGGCCAGCCTTTATTTGTGATCGAAAAGGAGTAAAGGAATGATCAAGAAAGTACTTGTTGCCAATAGAGGAGAGATCGCTTTACGCGTTATCCGTGCCTGTAAAGAAATAGGACTTAAAACTGTCAGTATTCATTCCAAAGCCGACAATTACAGTCTTCATCGAAAATTCGCGGATGAAGATATCTGTATCGGTCCTTCGTCAGCCGCTGAAACCTATCTCAATATCCCTCGCATCATTGCCGCTGCTCACATTACCGGCGCCAATGCTATCCATCCCGGGTATGGTTTCCTGGCTGAAAACGGCACTTTTGCTGATGTTTGCACTAAAAATAGAATAAAATTCATCGGCCCCACCCGTAAAATGATCGAAATGATGGGAGATAAATCAACAGCACGTCAGACCATGATCAAAGCCGGTGTATCTGTTGTCCCGGGCAGCGAAGGGATTTTGCAGGATATTAATGAAGCAAAAAAATTAGCCCATCAGATCAAATATCCCATTATTCTGAAGGCGACAGCCGGCGGCGGCGGTAAAGGGATGAGAATCGCCCGAAATGACAAAGAACTGGCTGAATATTTTTCCATTGCTCAGGCTGAAGCCCAAGCCAATTTTGGCAATCCCGGTATCTATCTTGAAAGATATATTGAAAATCCACACCATATTGAATTTCAGATCCTGGCGGATAAGTGGGGCCATGTGGTTCATCTCGGCGAAAGAGATTGCTCGATCCAGAGAAGACATCAAAAGCTGATCGAAGAGACCCCATCGCCCATTATCACACCCAAGATGAGACAGCAGATGGGTGACGCGGCTGTGAAAGCGGCTAAATTCATTAACTACGAGGGAGCCGGAACAATTGAATTTCTGGTGGATAAGAATAAGAATTTTTATTTTATGGAAATGAATACCCGGATCCAGGTCGAACATCCGATTACAGAAGAAACGACCAGGATCAATCTTATTAAAGAACAGATACTGGTAGCGGCCGGGGAACGGCTCAAATACAAACAGAGTAATATAAAATTCATCGGTCATTCTTTTGAATGCCGCATTAATGCTGAAGATCCTTATCATGATTTTTCACCTTCTCCGGGAAAAATAGAATCACTCCATTTCCCTGGCGGTCTGGGTGTGCGAGTTGATTCTCATATTTATTCGGGTTATGAAATACCACCCTTTTACGACTCGCTTTTGGCGAAATTAATCATATGGACGGAGAATAGAGATGAATCTATCAGACGAATGCGTCGTTGCCTTGATGAAATTGTTATAGAGGGGATCAATACCACCATACCGTTCCATAAGCAGGTTTTTCAGAACAGACGATTCATCCTGGGTGATTTTGACACCCATTTTCTTGACACCTTTAAAATGAAATAGCTATTTTTCAGGGGATGGGGAATTGAAATTTCAAAAACATTTTGATATAGCCTTAAAATCCCTTAAAAAGGGAGACTATTTAAACGCTATTACCAATTTTGAAGAATGTCTCACCCTGGATCGCAGCGATTACCTTGTTTACTATTATATGGGTATTACCTATATATTTCGCAAGGATAATGACACAGCTTACAAGTTTATTCAAAAAGCCTACAAACTTAATCCGGAAGATGTCAGTGTGCTGGGAGCGATGGGTTTCTTAAATCTCAAGGAAAAAAATATTCAGGAAGCCATTAATTACTGGCTTGACGCTCTGGATCTGGATCCAAAAAATATAACCATCAAACGGAATCTTGAAAGGGTGAGAAAAGCCTCTGACGTCAATAAATTCGCTGATATGGCGCATCCTGAAAATTTTATCGGGCTAAAAACCAGAAGGCCTTTGCAGATGCCGTCATGGATCTTTTTGAAATTTCCTCTGGATCTAAAAAAATTAAGTATGAAATACAAACTCGCAGGAGCCGGTATTGCAGTGGCTCTTGTTTTATTTTTTGTCCTTGAACCTGTCTTTCACCGGGATACATCATTTACCTATAAAATGGATGAGCCTGTTAAAGTAGAAGGCTCCCTGAAGGATGTCGAACTGCCTGATATTGAAGATGATTACATACAGGATAAAAGTGTAAAAAAAAGCCTTTTTAAATTTTCTAAAAACGATGCCGAGTATCTTTTTAGCCGATGCAAAAATTATATCCAGGAAAAAAAGTATAATTCCGCCATCATCATCATTAATAAGATCCTTCATTCTGATCTTCATTTTATTATAAAAGAGAAATTCAAGATACTCAAACAGTTTGTGCCGGATCTGAACGAATTCAAAGTCAAAGATAATATAACATATAGTGAGATCATGAACTTTCCTTCTATCCATGAAGATGTGCAGGTCATCTGGCGCGGGAAAGTCGATGATGTTCTGTTTGACGAAGATCAGAACATAACCCAGTTTAAACTGATCATCAAAGAAGATGACAATACCGTGGGTGTATCTCAGATATTTTTTAAACAGATCCTTCCAGCTATTAAAGAAGATATCACTATTCTTCTTTTAGGGCGATTTGAAGGTCTTTATGAAGGGTCCCGGCTCCCTCTTGTCGAAGGAAAATCCATTCAAATCCTGGATGCCGAACCATGAGAGCTGTCATTCAAAGAGTGAAAGAGGCTCAGGTCACCTGCGGGGAAAGCCTGTCTGGACGAATTGATCGGGGTCTTATGGTCCTTCTGGGCATAAAAAAAGGTGATACCCGGCATGATATGGAATATCTGGTTAACAAGATCGTCAATTTGAGGATCTTTGAAGATAAAAATGGCAAAATGAACCTTTCTGCCCTTGAAATGAAATTCGATATCCTGGTCGTATCGGAATTCACCCTTTATGGCGATTGCCGAAAAGGGTTCAGGCCGAATTTTCAGGATTCCGCCCCGGCTGAGGAAGCCCAGAGATTGTACGATCAATTCATAGAAAAAATAAAAGAATCGGGATTAAAAATAGCCAGCGGTGTTTTCAAGGCCATGATGGACGTAGCACTGGTGAATGACGGTCCCGTGACGATCATTATCGATTCATGAAATCAAGTTCGAAGTGCGAAGTTCGAAGACTCCCTGGGAATTGCAAAGCAATTCCAGGGATTAAATCCTGGAAATGCTACGCATTTCTCAGGGCAGGATGGTCATCGGATCGGCTCAGTCATGGACGACTAAAACCGATCATTGCGATATTTAATAAACTAATACGTCTTGGTCAAATCCTAGCCTTCCTGTCCCGTGAAAATCGGAGATTTTCCGGGATTAAATCCCTGCAATTCATAGAATTGCGGGGGAGCGGATTTGACCCTACTCACTTCCTGTGAGTAGAACCTCGAACTAAGAAAATGCATCAAATATCACGTTTAGAGATCGAAGAACTGAATAAGCGATTAACCTGGCTTTTTTCCATCCGTTGGTTTGCTTCTATTATTGTCTTTATCCTTATCCTTATCTCCCATTCGATCCTGCAATTAAATATAAAGATCTTTCCGGCTATTCTCATTCCCATCTTTATATTCTTTTATAATTTTATTTTCTCCTTCCTTATCGATAATATCCGAACCAGAACGATGTTCAAGCTCGTGAACCTTCAACTGTTTCTTGATATCACGTCTATCGTCTTGCTGACCTACTTTACCGGCGGCACGGAGAATCCTGTCTCCTTCTTGTGTATCTTCCCCCTTATTTTTGCCGGGATTTTACTGCCTCCCAGAAACTGCTTTTTTTTTACTTTCTATACTATCACCCTTTATAATCTTCTCATCTTCCTGTCATATTATAATCTTGTTCCTTTTTATCACATCTTTTCAAAACAATCTGATATCTTTTTAGACCGGCCTTATATTCTCATGAACACCTTTTTCTTTTCACTTACCATGATCATTACATCCATATCGATCGTCTCTATCATGAACCGCCTGAGAGAAAAAGAATCGCATATTATCAGATTGCAAAACCTGACAAAAAAGCAAAAAGGAAGGCTCGAAATAAAAGCAAAAAATTTAAGCCGTCTTTATACTCTGAAAAACTCTTTTATGCTTCAGGTCGAGCATCAACTGAAATCCCCGCTGGCCGGTTCTTTATCCATTATTGATATTCTTCTCAATCGATTCAAGAAATTATCGGAACGGGATAAAAAGGATTTTCTCGTTGCTATTATGAAAAAGTTGAAGCTTATGCAGGAGATGATCATTGATCTGTTAAACCTGGCCAGGATAAAGGATCCTGACTACCAGCCCGATTCTGAAAAGTTATGGGTGAATATCAATGCAATGATAAAAAATGTTATACAGAACCAGGCCGGTCTCATTCAAAAAAAGAAAAACCAGATTATATTTAACGAGATGGAGGGTCTTGAAGATATCTTTATCAGTGAAAAACAGATACTCCTCTGCCTTTCCAATATCATTCACAATGCTATTAAATACACCGAAAAAGGAAAGATTATAATCAACCTGAGAAAGAAAAAATCCTTTATCGTGATAGACGTTATCGATACGGGCATCGGGATCTCTTTAAGGGACAGAAAAAATATCTTTCGGGAGTTTTACAGGGCTCATAATGTAAAAGATGTCGGGATAGAAGGGACAGGGTTAGGACTTTATATTACCTATGAAGTGATAAGAAAATTAGGGGGAGATATTAAGGTGAAAAGTAGACTGGGAAAAGGGAGTGCCTTTTCTTTATTTATTCCGGTTCATTAATTCTTCGATCTTTTTTAAGAAAGATTGGCTCTCGATAGGCTTTTCAATAAACTCATTGACCGGGATCCAGTCCCCTTCGGTATTATCTGATTTAGGAGAAAAATTCATTCCCGTCATCTCAGACACTGACGTAACCATCATGATAGGCAGGGTTTTAAAATCTTTGTCTGTGCGTATTTTATAAGAGAACTGGAAACCTTCATCCATTGAATCCATCATAACATCAAGGATTAAAAGATCCGGCTTTTCCTTTTTTAAAAGTTCCAGCCCTTTTTCCGTGTTATGAGCCGCCACAACGGCATAATGGTTCGATTCTAAAAGGAGTTTAACGGCATTGACAAAGTCAATATCATCATCAATGATAAGTATCTTTTTCACGCTTTCTATCCTCCAAATTCCTTATTAATATACTGTAAAAGTTTATCCGCTGTTCTTTTTACAACAGGCGAAATGCTCTGGAATCCTTTTAACGAACAGGGTTGAATACCCAGAATATACCAATTTTTTTTATTTTTAAAAGACCGGACTATCTGCGGGAGCAATCCTGAATGCGTGTCCATAGGAGAATTATGAACATGACCGAATGACCGTAAAATAATGTCACCCGGATTTTTTCCGTCGTTCACACAATCAATAATAATGACAATATCATGAGAGATCCGGTTTATTTTACCTGCATTATGGGAGGGAGAATTCTCGGCATTTATTTTCTTTAAATACCTACCCTCCCGGAGTTTTTCAAACATATAATTCCCGAGGGCGTCATCTCCTTTAAAAATATTGGAGATGCAAAAAAAAAGCAGTATTTTATCTTTAAACCCATTAAATTGTTTTTTAATTTGGTCGATTTTGTTGTTCAATGTATTCGTTTAATTCAATATGCTGCTACAAAGCCTTTAAAAGGATCTTGCGCTTGCAGTTGGGACAAAGGATCGAGAAAAAATCCTTTCGTTTCACCTTGTCAAATTTCATGGGAATGGAAAATAATTTAGGATCGGTCAGTTTCAGCCTTTCACTTAATCCGGCTATGGTCATTTGCTGGGAATAAGCATAAGGTCCTAATTTTTTATAAATATATTCCAGATGTTTTTTAGCTCCCACCACCGCGTGACAGTCTTCACACACAACCAGCTCTTTTTCCTGAACCTCGATAAGATCTTTTTTCTTGAATACGGCCATATCAAAGATCTCATTGGACAGTTTGACGGCATCGCCTGTAATGCAATTGGCCTCGCATTGACCGCAAAAAATACACAAAGAATAATCACGGATGATGCGCCGTACCTTTTTCCGTGTATCATCTTCTATCCTTATGCAACCTGTGGGGCAGACACTCGCGCATGCCTCACAACCCACGCAGGTTTCATCATTAACCACTGGTTTTCCGCGAAATTTCTTAAAAGGAGTGTGAGGCTTGAACGGGAACTTTGTCGTATAAGGACGTGTAAAAAGCGATGTTAAAGCCTCTTTGATCTCTCTCAACTTGGGATATTTCATTTTTTAACATCCTTATAATCGTCCACAACGCTTTTTTTCCAGAGCCTGATCCCAAAGATATAAGCGCCGCGGGCCAGAGAATGAGCCGCGACCGTGGAGACCAGAAATAAAAGAGGGATCGCGATAAGGGATTTGATGCCGGTAGCGGTCCATTTAAAATGGAGGAACAGACCAATAAGGATGCTCCAGGTTCCCAGTGTGACACATTTTGTGGCGGCCTGAAGACGGTTGTATACATCAGGCATCCTGATAAGCCCGATGCAACCGAAAAAGTTAAACAGTATCCCGATACCGATAAATATAGCTGTGGCATCACTCATCGAATTTTGCTCCTGTCAGATATTTGGCCAGAGCAAGGGTACCGATAAAGCTCAGGATCATCCAGGCCAGGCCAATATCAATAATAAAATCTCTCCCGGTCTTGATCGTCAGAATGGCGCAAATACCCACCACCAGTATACCAAAAATATCTATGGCTACCATCCTGTCAGCGATAGTGGGCCCTCTGACGATCCTGAACAGGCAAAAGAAACTTAAGGCCAGAATAATATATAAAAATATGTCTATTAATTCCATTATTCAAAGATCCTTACAAGTAATTTCTCAAAACGCCCGGCTATTTTTTTTGTATAAACAGCGGGATCCCGGCTGGCAACATTGATCCAGTGAATATACAAATAATCATCGATGATATCGATACTCAAGGTCCCGGGAGTCATGGTTATGGAATTGGCCAGAAATACTTTGGCTATATCGGTCTTTAAACGGGTTCTGACCTTTACAATACCGGGCTTGATGGGTAGACCCGGGTGTAGAACCCGGTAGGCCACATCCAGATTGGCTTTAAAACATTCCCATAAAAAGACGGGAATATAAATTAAAAACCAGAAATATCGTATTGGATTAATGACCTTTGGCCAGACCGCAAGAAAATATCTGCCAAAAATCAAACTGGTCAAAAAAGAAAGTATAAAGCCGGCGATAAGATAAGGGGTATCAAAGCTTCCGGCAAGCCCTAAAAAAAAGATAAACCCTATAATAAATAATATGATATATTTCATTTACTGCCCCAGGACATTTAATGAATACCTTCCTAATTCCATGAGTGCCTTAACAGCCGGTGAAAGAAACCTCTCTCTTATACCCGGGATGATAAGAGCGGATGTAACCAGGCAGAGCATTGCCATAAAAAGCATACTGGAGGTCATCCAGAAAGGGGACTCTTTAATTTGCTGCCAATCCTGTTTTAATTTTTCAAAAAAAGTGTACCGCTGTAATTTTAAAAAAGAAGATAATGTTATCACACTGACCAGAACGGCAAAAAATGACAGCATATAATAGTGCGCTTTTAAAAGGGCAATAATAATGATCAGTTTGCTGAAGAAGCCGTTAAAAGGCGGTATACCGGCAATGGCCATGGATGCGGCCAGAGAGGATGTTGTGGTTAAATGCATCTTTTGACCCAGACCTCCTATTTGCCGCATATCTCTTAAACCTGTCCTGTGTTCCACCGAACCGGCTGTTAAAAATAAAAGGCCCTTAAAAATGGCATGATTGTAAAGATGAAAGATCCCGCCCAGAATCGCAAAAGCAGCCAGAGACAGATCCTGGCCTTTTGAAATCAAAAGTAATCCTGCGCCTATTCCTGTGACGACATATCCCATCTGGCTTATGGAATGATAAGCGAGAAGCCGCTTTATATCCCATTGCCCGATGGCCAGGAAAACACCGATGATCATGGACAAAGCCCCGATGAGCGTTATGATCAGTGAAGTTTTATAGGATACAGGGAACATATTAAAAAACAATCTCAAAATCACATACATACCGATGGCTTTTATCAATACACCGGAAAGCATGGCTGAGATCGGAGAAGGAGCAGAAGAATGGGCATCAGGAAGCCAGGAATGAAAAGGTACCAGCGCGGCCTTGAGTCCGAATCCCATCAAAAATAACGCCTGAATAAAGAAAACGATCCGTCCCGGATTCCGGGACCGTAAAAGTGAAGAGACATCAGCTATATTCAACGTGGAAAATGCCCAGTAGGTGATCCCGATCCCCAAAAGTATCATCATGGAAGAGATACCGCCCAGAACCTGATATTTAAAGGAAGCTTCCAGCTCTTCTTTACGGATCCCAAAAGCGACCAGGGCATAGGACGCAATGGCTGCTATCTCAAGAAAAACAAAGATATTAAAAAGGTCACCGCTGATAACCACTCCATTCATGCCCGCGATCATCAAACTGAAAAGCGCAAAATATTTTTCCTCCCCTGTAAATTTTTTAATATAGGAGATGGAATATAAACCAGCGCAAAGTCCAATTAAATTAACTATCAGAAGGACCAATCGGCTCAGCGCATCCACAACAAGAAAAATACCAACAGGGATCCCTTTGATGATTCCCCATCCTCCCACCTTGTATACCATGAAAAAATCACCTTTGAGTATAAAAAGGACGGTCAGAATGGTGAGAAATAATAATACAAGGTTGGTCAAAAGCGCCGGTATAAATTTTACTTTTCGCCCGACAATAGGAATGATCACGCCAGCCAATAATGGTAAAATCACATATAAAGGTATATAATTCATTTTTTAATGGTGAATCTGTAATTTGTAATATGGCATAACGTCATCCTTTTAGCTCGTTAATTTTCCGTATATTAAACGTGCCATATTTTTTATAGATCATAACAGCGATACCCAGTAACAGGGCTGTGGTGGCCACCCCTATCACGATCGCCGTTAAAACCATGGCCTGAGGAAGAGGATCAACGAATAAAGCGTTTTCCAGGCCCTTTGTCACAATGGGAGAAGTCCCTTTATCCCTGTACCCCACCAGAATAAGGAATAAATTGACGCTGTACTCCATGATCGCCAACCCGATGATGATCTTGATGAGATTCCGCTTGATCAGTACACCATATAAACCTACCAGAAAAAGGAGAACGCAGAGTATAAAAACAATCATTTCTTCTTTTCCTCTTTTTCTTCAGATTTAATAACAAACGCTAAAAACAGGGTAAACAGCGCAGCGGCCACTTCCATCCCGATAAAAATATTTAAAAGCGGAATAAAACCGGCGCTGACAATCTCTCCCGGAACTCCTTTTGTCAAAAAGTTCTTGAAAAATATTTTATCATAATTCAAATAAAAGGAAAGGATGATTGCGCCAGAAGCGGTCAGAATAAATAAAAATATGCCCAGAGCCTCAATAAAGCTGGATCGGATCTCTTTTTTCACCAGTCCCAGCACATCGTTGCCAAAAGCCAGAACCAGAAGAATAAAAGACCCGGCTATGATCGTACCCCCGGCAAAACCTCCACCGGGTGACAGATGTCCCTGTATGGTAATATAAAGACCATATAAAAAGATCACACCCGCTATGATCTGAGTCACTTTTTTTACTATGATCGTCATGCCTTTCATTCTTTTTTACGTCCCCTTGACCGTAATACGGTTAATACACCGATAACGGCAGTAAATAAAATAGTGATCTCGCCGAGAGTATCATAACCTCTATAATCAAGGACCACGCCAGTGACCAGATTAATGCTGCCGGACCCTTTTACACCGCCCTGAATATATTCCGTGGCCATGCGTGTGGCGTGCTTGCCGAATTCTGATAATCCGTTCAACGATAAAATAAAAAAGTATATAAATCCGAACATAAAAATTAAACCGAGAACAGCATAAACAATCATGGATTGTGGGACTTTATCTTTTATTTCCTCCCGTGTTGTATTGAGAACAACAGCGATCATAATGATCAAAGTGATCGTTTCTACGACGATCTGTACAATAGCCAGATCAGGAGCCTGTAAAAGCAAAAAGCATATAACCAGTCCGAAACCAACAATACCATAGGAGACCACCGCCGATAAAAGATCCTTTGCCTCAAGCGCATAGATCGCACCGGCGATCATAAGGATAAATAATACGATCAATAATATTTCCATAGGTTTACAACAATAAAAGAATGATCAAACCAAGAGAAATAATAGTCCATACTACGTATAGTGTTAGCACACCGGTATGTAGCCCACTGAGAATATGACTGGCCCACAACACGATCTTTTTCCCCCAATCGTAAACATCAAAATATTTTTCTCTGGCTTTCTGATAGATCCACCCGATCGGTTTAATATCCGTCAACGTCTTGTAGAATTCGACAGAAGGATACTGAATATCTTCAGCCGGATATTCGCCTCCTATAAAATTATTGGCTGTTTTTATCTTTTTAATATTACCCATCAAATATATAATAACACCCAATAAAATACCTAAAAGGATAAGGATACCCACGGTTTGAGATTCCCATAATCCGATGAACCTGAACGGTCCGGTCACCGGTGTGATCAATTCCGGCAGGATGACAGAAGTACCGGCTATACCAAAGCCAACACAGAGTAAAGCGATGATAATATATGGTACACTCATGAGAAAATGTGTCTCTTTTATATTCTTGAATTTTGATCTTTTGGCGCCCAGATAGATACCCCCGATCAATTTAATAAAACTGGCCAGTGTTAAAGCTGACCCGATCACAGCCGATCCCAGCCAGATAACCCAGAGATGGGAGGCCAGGGAGAATCCTTTGCCAAAATCAATGATACCCTGATAAATGATCCATTTGGAAACAAATCCATTAAAAGGAGGCACGCCAGATATGGACAGCGCAAAAATAAGCGCTGAAAGGAAAGTAAAAGGCATAACAGTGGACAGGCCGCCCAGATTTTCAATATTGACCTGACCCGTCTTTTTCTCAACAGCGCCGGCTGTCAGGAAAAGACCGCTCTTATACAGAGCATGGTTGATCATATGAAAAAGCCCGCCGGCCATCCCGATAGGGGAGCCCAGTCCCAGACCTGTGACCATATAGCCAACCTGGGATACGGCATGATACCCTAAAAGTTTTTTATAATTATGCTGCACCAGAGCCATCATTACCGCTGTGATAATGGTAACCGATCCAATGGTTAAAAGCAAAAGCTTGGCCCATGGTGTAAGAATAAAAATATCCGTACAGATCCTGGCCAGAAAGTAAATACCTAAAAGTTTATCCAGAGAGGCCGGCAAAAAAGCGGATACCGATCCCGGCGCGGCCTGCGTATAATCAGGGACCCAGCTGTGAACCGGGAAAGCTCCTGCCTTGGCCAGACTGGCGATTAAAAGAGATAAAAAGGCTATAATGGATACTTCGCCGGAAAGAGTAACTTTCATCCCGGAAATCATATAATGCCCTGTTTTCAACCATAAAAGTCCTAATCCCATGATCAGAATACTGTCTGAAGCGCCGATAAGAATAAAACTTTTTTTAGCCGCGGCTACTGATCTTTCATCACTGCCCCTTAAAAAACGGTAAAGGGTTAGACCCAGAAATCCCCAGAAAAGCGTAAACGTAATAAGATTATCAGAAAGGACCGCGCCAAAAGAAGCGGCCAGGGTCCAGAGGAATTTCGAATAATATCCTTTATAATCCAACCCACCATCCACAAAACGCAGTGAATATAATGAAATGATCATGCCAAAAAAACCAATAAATAACACAACCAGTTTACTCAGAGGGTCGATCCGAAAATGAAAAAATTTGGACAGCGAGCCGATAACCGGATAGGTCAGGGTCAAGGAAGAATTTTCCATTTTAAAGACTATCAGGCTAAAATAAAAAACAACACATAAAAAAATAAAACTGATCCAACCCTTCAAACCCCGGGCTTTATCAGGGACAAGGCCAAGTAAACAACCCATTAAAGCAGTTCCTGCAATAATTAACAGTATCTCATTCATAGTATTATCGTTTTTTCATGACCCTGGCTGTCTTGGCGTGAGATAATTTGATCAGGTCATTAAAGGTCATCGTCTTTTTCCCTGTCTCCCAGTCATACAGGGTTAAAAGCCTTTCCGTGCAGCAATAGCACGGATCGACAGCAGCCAAGATGAGTGTTACATCAGAAACCGTCTGTCCAATACAGGAAGCTCGAAAGGTCGGAACATTCATAAAACTGGGAGCCCTGATCTTGTGCCTGATGGGCCTGTTTGTCCCGTCAGATCTTACATAATGAAAGACCTCGCCGCGCGGCGCCTCATGACGTCCAATGCCTTCCCCGGGGGGAATTGTTTTTATTTTTATTTCTATAGGAGAATTTTTCTCCTTTTCAAGACCTTTCAAACATTGTTCAATAATGGAGATCGATTCATAAAATTCTAAAAGCCTTACTTTCACTTTGGCAAAAACATCACCTTCATCAAAAGTGATCACCTTCCATTTCACCAGAGGATAGGCTGCATAAGGATCATCTTTACGAACATCAATGGCTATGCCCGAAGCTCTGGCCGTAGGACCCAGAGCATGAAATTCTTTTATATCCTCTTTTGTTAAAACACCTATACCTTTGGTCCTTGAATGGATAACAGGATCATCCATCACCGCCCCCACGAACAGGTCAATCTTGGGTTTCAGTTTGTTCATAACCTTTCTTATCTCAGGTATATATTCATTTTCAATATCTCTTCTCACCCCGCCCGCTTTGAACATAGCATAATGATTACGGTTACCTGTCACCATCTCTGAAATATCCAGGATCGGTTCCCGGTATTTCCAGGCCCACATAAAAACAGTATTATACCCGATAAAATGACCTGCCAGACCAAGCCATAAAAGATGGCTATGGATCCTTTCCAGCTCCCCTATGATACTCCTTATATATTTAGCCCTGGTCGGAACATCTATACTGACAATATCCTCAACCGCATTCACATAAGCAAAAGGATGTGACGTCGAACAGATACCGCAGATCCTTTCCACGACAAAGGTAACCTGATCATAACTTTTTCCTTCACAAACCTTTTCTATACCGCGATGATTGTACCCGGATTCCCAGACCACATCGCGTACTATTTCCCCATCACAGTAGAGTTTAAAAAATTCAGGTTCTTCCTGCAGGGGATGATAAGGCCCGATCGGGATAACTACTTTTTTTTCATTCATTTTTATAATTCCGTCTTAAGGGATAAACACCTTTTGGCCAGTCCTCCGGTAAAAGCAGAGTAACAAGATTGGGATGATTCTTGAACTTTATCCCCAGCAGTTCGTGCATCTCCCGTTCAATCCATTCGGCTCCTTTGAACAGACATGTAAGCGATTCCACCTGGGGATCTTTGTGAGGGACAGAGATTTTAAGGTTGATCATGACGCCCGAGCCGGCATCATCACTGAAATGATAAATGATCTCCAGTCCGTCCCGGGTATCCATTCCTGAAGCGATGGCGAACCGACACCTGGCTTTTTTATACAAAAATTCAGCGACCTTTACCAATGCCTCTCTGGGAATCTTTACATAGATCCTTTTTGCATTATGCGTGTAAACTTCAATGATCTGGCTCTTGAATTCTTTTTTTAAATGGCCAACAATGTCTTTCATTTTTTATTTAAAAATTTTACTATCCCGGCAATTATGGCTTCGGGTTTAGGTGGACAACCCGGAATATAAACATCCACAGGGATAACCTTATCAAGAGGCCCGGCAAAATTATAACTCTCCTTGAACAATATACCGGAACTCGGACAGGTCCCTACAGCCACAACAACACAGGGTTTGGGGACCTGATCATACAATTCCTTTACTCTTTTTTTGGCCTTTTTATTCACCATGCCCGTTACCAATAGAACATCGGCATGCTTTATACTCCCGGTCAAAAGCATACCGAACCTTTCAATATCATAACGGGGTGTGAGACAATCCAGAATCTCTATATCACAATTATTACAGGGGCTGGCGGCAATATGAAAGACCCATAATGATTTTTTAAAGCAGTATTCTTTTATTCCCATTTTTAATATTTCAGAACAGCCAGAATAACAGAAAGAATGGCAAAAAGATTCATCCAGACAAGAAAAAATTTCATAGCGGCCTTTATCTTAACCCGGGGATTGGTATTTCTGACAAGGGTGATCAGTAAGGCGATGAGCAGAACT
The DNA here is from genome assembly GCA_016931325.1 of Spirochaetota bacterium. Classification (GTDB taxonomy): domain Bacteria; phylum Spirochaetota; class JAHITG01; order JAHITG01; family JAFGFC01; genus JAFGFC01. The sequence goes on from JAFGFC010000026.1 coordinate 17,573, forward strand.
TTACCAATACTCAGAATGATATTCCATCCTTTGAAATCAAAACCCCCCAGAAACAAAATGACAACAAAAGAGGGCATAATAAAAAACAACATATATCTCGTTATTTTAAATAAAGCCAGTGGTGTTCCTGAATATTCCGTATAAGCGCCGGCCACAATTTCTGTCTCCGCTTCAGCCAGGTCAAAGGGAACAAGAGCCAGCTTGGCCTGAACACACATCATCATCACGATAAAACCTAATGCTCCTGAAAAAGAACCTATAAAAGGACCGAAGAGCTTTTGTTCACTGATGATCTCCTGAATCTTGATGCTCATGTCCGTACGGATCACCAGGGCTAAAAGCGTTAACAGGAAGGGCAACTCATAGCTGATCAACAATTTAATCTCCCGCGAAGCCCCCAAAGAGGACAGGGGATTCCCTGATGCCAGAGCCCCAAAAATAAGTGAAATAGCGGGAATCATTAAAAGATAAATAATAACGATCAGATCACCCTGAAATCCTGATTCTATTCCGAATGCCGGCAGGATGATCAGTATACCGGCCAGTATCGTTGCGGTAAAAGAAATGACAGGAGCCAGCAAGAACAGGCCAGGTGAACTATTTTTAGGGATCAAGGTCTCTTTAGCTAAAAGCTTGATAAAATCATAAAAAGGTTGCAGTAAAGGAGGCCCTTTTCTGAAATGAACGCGAGCCGTGATCTTTCTGTCGAACCAGGAGACAAATCCGCCGGCCACAGACAAGAATAAAAACCCGGGGAAAACCAGAAAATGGATTATTGTCTTTATCATTTCACTTTTCCACAAACTCTTCCCATTTATAATCTTTTACCAGCAACCTGTCGGCAATGAGGTAAATATGTTTTTCAGCAGAAGGTTCTTCTTCTGTCAGGCTAATGGCCTTTTTCGGGCAGCTTTTTATGCATTTCAGATCATCCGTGCCTTCACTAATATTACAGAAATCGCATGATGAATCCAGATACTCAAATAAAAAATCAGGCAGGGTTCCAAAAGGACAGGCTATAACACATGATTTGCAGCTGATACAGAGATTATTGTTTTTCTGCAGGATATTATCCTTATTCTTTTCCAGAGCCTCCTGAGGACAGCTCTTTACACAGGGGGCATCTTCACATTTTCGGCAGGTCGTCAGAAAAACGGCTTTCTGGATAAGGTTTTTGACTCCTCTGTTATTATTATGATAATAATACTCGCAGAGGGCCTGGCATTCATCACATTCTCTGCATTTTGTCAGATCGATCAATATTCTTTTCATAATGATAATATCTATTTCCCGGACCTTTAGGCTCGGTCGCAAAAGCGACCGAGCCTAAAGGGGCTATTGCCAGATCTATTATTAATCGATTCTATATATCTTAATTTCGGGTACAAAGCCCTGGAAATTCTTCCCGTGGAATTTGGTAAAATTCCCGGCCTTGTGAAATGCGAAGCAATTCCAAAGGAGATTAAATCCCTGAAATGGCTTTGCCATTTCAAGGGACGAAGCATTTCCAGCCCTGAGAAAATCCTTGAAATTGTCTCCCCAGCAATCTAAAAGATTGCGGGGACAAAATCCTGGGAATTCCAAGAATTCCTCAGGGCAAAGGGCAATTTCTAAGGATGGCTACAGATTGATCAGAGCCAGACGTCGGGAAAATCCTTGATCTGATCATATGTAAAAACAGGGCCATCCTTGCAAACAAAATAGGGGCCAAAAGCACAATGACCGCATTTTCCGACCCCGCATGACATGTTCCTTTCCATGGAAAGATAAATAGATTGCGGTTTAAATCCTATTTCCAGTAATTTAAACGTTCCAAACTTCATCATAACAGGTGGACCACATACGGCCACAACCGCTTTAGAAGTATCGACCTTTATTTTATCAAGAAGAACGGTGACAACTCCGACGGTCTCCTGCCATGATGTATCCGGTTTATCCACACTCCGCAGGATCTGGACTCCCTTTTTTTCCCAATCCTTGAACTGATCTTTATATATAATATCAGAAGGTGTTTTAGCGCCATAGCAGAGAATGATCCTTTTATAATTCTGCTTTTGCGCAACCAAAGTTAAAAGCAGGCTGCGCAAGGGGGCCAGACCCACTCCCCCCCCGAGGATCAACACGTCTTTTCCTTCAAACTGTTTTACAGGATAACCCGCGCCATAAGGACCACGCACTCCGACCGGAATCCCTTTCTTGATATCATGAAAGAGGCTTGTGACATAACCCGCCTTCATAATGGTGACTTCAAAACGTTTTTTTTCAAAAGGCGAAGAAGAAGGAGTAAAAGCGGCTTCACCAAAACCTGGTAAGGTCAACTCTATGAACTGCCCTGTATCAAATCTGAACTCCTCATCGGGTTTGAGGACAAAACTTTTAATCCCGGGAGATTCATGAACAATATTCTCGATCTTGCTTTTTAAGGGTTTATAAATATTTTTCATCTGCTGCAGGCCAATATGACCTCATTCTTATCGATCTTTCCAATGCAGGTATCAATACATCTTCCGCATCCCGTACAAGCCAGACTTTTAAACTTTTGAGGCCGGTTGACATATTTGCATACATACCTGTTTCTGAACCTGATATAATGTTTTTCCAGAGGGTCCACACCGGAGGCCATTTTTTCAAAACCGGGGTACTGGCAGGCATCATGATTTCGTATCTTTTCCATGACGCCAGGCCGGGACGTATCCAGCAGAATGAAACAATGGCAGGTAGGACAACTGATGACACAGGCTCCGCAGGATACACAGGTGGAAGCATATTTCTTCCATACTTTGTCTTTTTTACCGATGGAATGATCTATCACCGTTTGAGTTTTCTTACTATTCGGGAGAGTTCGATTCGCTTTGGCAATCCTGGCCCCTATCTCTTTTCTGGTCTTTATAATGCTATCCGGTAATTTTTCGTCTTTCTTCTTGATCCTGCCTGAACCGGATATTTGAGAAAGGAACATCTCTCCGGCTTTTGTCATAGAAGAAAGGATCACTTCATTCTTATTCTCGACAAGGGTCAGATCACAATTTTTTTCAGGAAAAGGTTTAATATCGTATACCGTACAATGGCAAGTTTTATCAACACTATGACAGTCTGTTCCGATGATAAGTGTATTTTCCCTGCGCCTTCGGTAAAAATCATCCATCAACTGATCATCAAGAAAGATCTTATCGAAAAGATCCAGGGCGGCCAGATCACAGGATTTGGCTCCTATGACCATTACTTTTTGAACGGCCGGTTGATCAGTGACTTTTTCTTTTAGGGGAAAGAGAAAGTGTTTGAGGGGAGTTATTGTTTTAGCCGAATGATAAATGATCGTTTCAGGCTTATCATGAAAGAGTTGAAAATCAATAAAGCCATTATTCTGAAAGGGGGCGTAGATTAAATAATTTTTAGAAAGTGAAAGAAGGTAAGAATTCCATTCGCTTTTGTCTAAATAATAAAACATATGTAAGTTACTATATTCAAAAGCTACGGTCCCTGTACTTTCAGTACAGTACAGATTTTTAGCACACTCTTATAGTACAAAAACTTGTACTATAAGAAAAAGTGCACTTTTTCACATAGTTGGCCATAATAAGCTTTCGATGGCAGCCGAAACATACTCACCTTGACTTATTTTTTTACGAAGTTCGAAAAAAATTTATTATAATAATCTTGAAAGTCAAGTAATTTTTCCTTGCTTTTTTAATTTAAAATATTATTTTCTTCATTTATCTATTGTAACAGGAGGAAAATGGATGTACAAGATCGCTGTACTGCCGGGTGACGGAACAGGACCGGAAGTTGTTCAGGAAGGTTTGAAGATCTTAAAAGCCCTTTCAAAAAAGTTCAATATCAAATTTGAATTTAAAGAATTCAACTATGGGGCCGAAAGATACTTGAAAACCGGAGACATTTTACCTGAAAAAACCATAGAGGAATTAAAAAAATTCGATGCGATATATCTGGGGGCCATAGGAGACCCCCGTGTTCAGCCGGGGATACTGGAGCAGGGGATCCTTTTAAAATTGCGTTTCGCCCTGGACCAGTATATTAATTTACGGCCTGTTAAATTGTATCCCAATGTATGGACACCTCTCAGGGACAAAGGACCTGATGATATAGATTTTGTGGTTGTGCGGGAAAATACCGAAGGTCTCTATGCCGGCATCGGCGGTTTTTTACGCAAAGGGACTAAACACGAAGTGGCCATACAGGAGATGATTAATACACGGATGGGAGTAGAAAGAGCCATACGATATGCCTTTGAATATACAAAAAAACGGAATAAGAGAAAAAAATTAACCCTTTGTGCTAAAACTAATGTTTTAACCTATGCCCATAATCTCTGGGAAAGAACATTTAATGAAGTAGCCAAAGAATATAAGGATATTGAAACAGATTATGCTCATGTCGACGCAACCACCATGTGGATGGTTAAAAATCCGGAATGGTTCGATGTCATCGTGACCTGTAATATGTTTGGTGATATTATTACTGACCTGGGAGCCATGATACAGGGAGGCATGGGTGTCGCCGCCGGTGGCAACATTAATCCGGAAGGGGTTTCTATGTTCGAGCCCATCGGGGGGTCAGCACCGAAATATACCGGAAAAAATATTATCAATCCGGTAGCCGCCATTATGGCAGCGCATATGATGCTGGAATTTCTGGGAGAAAAGAAAGCAGCGGATCTTTTAGAAAGATCAGTTATGAAAACAATAGAAAAAATGAAATCAATGTCAGCCGGTAAGATGGGTATGTCCACCACGGATGTGGGTGATCATATTACCGAATTGATTTCAAAATAAATTTTCCGTTCTCTCGTTCGTATGTTGTAATAATGTCGAACGGAAAACGTGGGACGAGGTTATTTATGTCAAAAATCAATGTGGCGGTTGTTGGTGCTACAGGCGCTGTTGGGCGAGAAATGATAAAAACACTTGAGCAACGAAAATTTCCTGTAAAGAATCTACGGTTGCTGGCTTCGAGCCGCTCAAAAGGTCTAACCATTCAGGCATTCGGAAAAGATGTTGAAGTGGAAGAATTGAACAAGGATTCTTTTAATAAAAAAGATATCAGAATAGCTCTGTTCTCACCGGGATCCAAGGTCAGCAAAATCTTTGCTCCCCTGGCTGCTGAAAATGGGGTTCTGGTCATTGATAATACTTCGGCATTTCGCATGATGGAAGAAGTGCCGCTGGTTGTCCCTGAAGTTAATCCTGAGGATGCCAAAAAACACAAAGGTATCATTGCCAATCCTAACTGTTCCACCATCCAGATGGTTGTGGCTTTAAAGCCTCTTTATGATCATTCCCGTATCAGAAGGATCGTTGTAACCACTTTTCAGTCTGTTTCAGGAGCGGGGTTAAAGGCCATGAACGAGCTGAGATCTCAAACAGAAAATTATTTAAAAAATGAAAAGATAAAAGCAGAAAAATTCCCTTACCAGATCGCCTTTAACTGTTTACCCCATATTGGAGACTTTCTTGAAAACGGATACACTCAGGAAGAAGAGAAAATGATCAAAGAGACCCATAAAATTATGCATGATAGCGAGATAAAGATAACAGCGACAACCGTAAGAGTTCCTGTCTTCATCGGGCATGCCGAATCAGTGAATATTGAAACTCAAGAAAAGATACCGGTCAATAAGGCGATCCAGCTTTTGAAAAAAGGGAAAGGCCTGAAAGTTATAGATAATCCCGAAAAATCAGAATATCCCTTACAGATAGATTGTGAAGGAAAAGATGAGGTCTTTGTCGGTCGTTTACGTGAAGACACTTCTTCTGAAAAGGGATTGAATATGTGGGTGGTTTCAGATAACCTGCGAAAAGGGGCGGCTTTAAATGCGGTCCAGATCGCCGAATTGTTCCTTTAAGCTCTTTCTACATACTAAATACTAAAACCTAACTACTAATCATGGAGGGAAGGATCATGGCAGAAGTAAAAGATATTAGAAATATTGTTGTTCTGGGGCATAGCAGTTGCGGAAAAACCTCTCTTTCAGATGCTATTCTCTTTAATGCGGATATTGTCAGCCGGCAGGGGAAAGTGGATGATGGAACGAGTGTTCTGGATTATTCTGATGAAGAGATAGATCGAAAGATCTCTATTTCCACCAGCCTGGCGCAATTTGCCTTTGAAGGGAAACAGATCAACCTGCTGGACACACCGGGTTATGTTGATTTTATTGGTGAACCGATCAGCGCTTTAAGGGCCGCGGATATTGCTCTTGTTGTAGTGGATGGGATCGAAAAAGTACAATTTGGAACTATCAAAATGGTGAAAGAAGCTGACCAGGTCGGCCTTTCCAAGATCGTTTTTATCAATAAACTGGACAAGGAAAATGCTGATTATGATCAGGTCATAGAAAATCTGAAAGCCATTGCGAAAGGTCTTACTCCTGTTACCATACCTGTTAAAGAAAGCCAGAAATTAATCGGTGTCATTAATATCTTTGAGAACAACTTTTATAGTGCCAAGGATGGGAAAGTCCAAAAGTCTGATATCCCTGAAAACTTGAAATCCAACGCCTCAAATTACAGGACCAAGATGATTGAAGCCATTGCTGAAACCGATGACGCTCTGACTGAAAAATATCTTAATAAGGGAGCCTTATCGGAAGAGGAAATAAAATCAGGATTTATTAAAGGGATCGGCAGCGGAGCCATTGTCCCTGTCTTTGCTGGTTCAGCCATACTCAATACAGGCGTCCATTCACTTTTAGAATTTATTGTTAATTCCGCTCCCTCACCCCTTGACAGGAAACCGGTCAAAGTAAAACTGGACGGGAAAGATGAGCAGGTAGAATGCAAGGTCGACCCTTCATCTGGTTTAAAAGCCTTTATCTTTAAAACCCAGACCGAAGCTCATATAGGGCAACTTAATTTTGTTCGCGTCTTTTCCGGTTCCATGAATACAGGAGAGGAAATATATAATGTCACAAAAAATTCTTCTGAAAAAATAGGTCAGATGTACAATTTGTTCGGCAAAGAAAGAAAAGAAGTGAAATCTATCTCTGCCGGCGATATCGCTGTTATCGTGAAATTAAAGGGCACGTCAGTGGGTGATACCCTCTGCCGTTCAAAAGAAAAAGTGTTATTCCCCAAAATCAACTTTCCCACCCCCCTCCTGGAGATCGCCATTATCCCTCAAACCAAAGCGGATCAGGAAAAGATGTCTACCTCTCTTCATAAAATGTTAGAGGAAGATCCCACTATAAAAGTAAAAATTGATGCCGAGCTGAAGCAGACCATCGTCAGCGGTATGGGAGAAATTCAGCTGAATATCTTTATTTCCAATTTAAAAAACAAATATAATGTTAATGTTGAAACAGAAAATCCAAAAGTCCACTACAGAGAAACGATCAAGAAAAAGTCCAGCGCTCAGGGTAAGTATAAAAAACAAACCGGTGGAAGAGGGCAATTCGGTGATTGCTGGATCGAGCTGGAACCGCTGTCCATGAACAATGGAGGTGATTTTGAATTTGTTGACAAGATCGTGGGGGGGGCGATTCCCAATAAATATATACCAGCCGTAGAAAAGGGAGTAAAGGAAGCCTTACAGAAAGGTCTTCTTGCCCATTTTCCTGTGATCAAGATTAAAGCCACGGTTTTTGATGGTTCCTACCATTCTGTTGATTCATCAGATATCGCTTTTCAGATTGCCGGCTCTATGGCTGTTAAAAATGCCGCTGAAGGAGCCAAACCTGTTCTTTTAGAACCTATTATGAAGTTGAAAATATTCACTCCGGATGATTATATGGGCGATATTATGAGTGACTTGAACAGCCGGCGAGGGAAGATACTGGGAATGGACGAAGAAGCCGGAGTTAAAGTGATAAGAGCGAATGTTCCGGAAGCGGAATTGGCAAAATATATCAATGATCTCAAATCCATAACTCAGGGTAGCGGAACTTTTGAAAAAGAATTTTCTCATTATGAACAGGTTCCCCCTGATTTAAGTCAAAAGATCATTACCCAGAGGCAAAAAGAATCAGAAGAATCCAAAGGTTGAACATGACTAAAATTATTTTTGTTACATCAAAAGTTGAGGAATCTGAAGTCATCGCTTCTACGATCGTTAAAGAAAAATTAGCCGCCTGCGCGAATATCGTTCCCAGGATCAAAAGTATTTACTGGTGGCAAGAGAAAATGGAAAACGATGAGGAATCTTTGATCATTTTTAAAACAAATGATAAAAAGATAGAATCTTTAATAAAACGAGTAAAGCAGATACACTCCTATGACGTCCCTGAGATCATTGCCATGAATATTGAGGAGGGAAATCATGACTATCTCAGGTGGATATCTGAAGTTATCACCTAAAAAACAACGGCCTTTTTTATTTGACAATTTAGATTGAATTATTATATTATAATTAAATTGGGGATATAGCTCAGATGGGAGAGCGCATCGGTGGCATCGATGAGGCCGGGGGTTCGACTCCCCCTATCTCCATATTTTTATTTAATTATCCCATATGGAAGATTTATTAAATGATAATAGTAAAATTGTTAACCTTCTTCAGATCATCTTCAAATCCAACATAGTCATCTATTTACGGACAGAACTGAATGAATACAGCGGTCAGATACAGAAAATAGAATTTGATGAATTTATATATCATACCCGCTTCAAGATACCCAAGCTGACACCTCCGATCACCTTTAATTTTAACTATTTAAATAAATACTATTATTTTGACGCCGAGCTGGTTAAGGCCGAAAAAAGTCAATCTTATTTCAAAATCCCTCAACTGATCTATCTTCATTATAAGCGAAAATCGACACGCTATAATACAGAAAAATCGGATATGTATGCTGATATCAAGATCGTACAGATCCCCGAATCTCCCACGATCCAGTTCATCAAGAATAAATCTCAACTAACCGGCATCAAGAATAAGATCTATTCTGAATTGCAGGAAGATGTGCCCAATGTTAATCATCTCATGCATCTTATTCTGAAAGAGATCACGCAATTTTCTATGGTCGATATGGTTAAGATCATCATACCGGTGAAAGATGAAAACATATACACCCGTATATTACGGGCATGGAATAAACCGCTCCTTGTTCAGGTCACACAGGAAAAAGAATCCTATAATGTTAATCCCTATCCGGACGAGGCTGTGACCTTTTTGGAATATTTAAAATTATTAAAAGAAAAAAAGACCCCCGAGGATAAAATTTCCGAATTTATCAGTAATTTAATGGTTCAATTCAAGAAAGAAGAGATCTATTCAGTTCTTTATACCCCTATTTTTGTCTCCAGCCTTATGCCGGGTTATATCATCGCGTACAATACAACTGAATCCAGTCGCAAAATAGAGCTGCCAATAATAAAACACCTGAAGGACAGAGCTGAGATCATCCATGAGGCCTTATTAAAACGTCGTTTGAATTCTTTGACAGAACACGAATTAAAGGTAAAGGTCGTGGACATCAGCCCTAACGGTATAGGGTTCAGGCTTATCGACCCGCTGCTTATCTCTTCATTCATTAAAGGCATGAAATTAAAGATAAGCCTTCCTCTGGATGATAAAATCTGTTCCTTCTTTGGGGTGATTAAAAGCAAACGGAAAAGAGAAGACGGCACTTATTTAGGGATCGAAATAAGAGAGATCGTGGAATCTAACCGGGCTATCCTTTACAACTATATCGAAAGTAATTTAAAGATCCCCAAAGTAGAGTAGACCCGCAAAATTCAAGTATTTTTATCAACTCCCGAAAAGTAATCTGAGGAAAAAAATGATACAGTGTCCCAGATGTAAAAGAATTGAAAAAAATCGAAGGTTTGTTGATATTGAATTAAAAACAGTAATTCCCGGAGCTCACTATCGCTTATGTCCTCTATGCCAAATCATTATTAAAGAATTAAAATCCCGCCTGTGCGCCTAAAAACCCTTTTTTATATCTTCAATACGTCTAACATGCTATTTCCAGATCAAGCCTTCATATTGACAAATCGAGAATTGTCTGTCCTTATTAGTTTCTCAATAAACTCCGGATTCCCTTTCAGCATCATAATGAGCAGATATTTTATATCTTTGAAATTCACATCGAGGTCTTTTATCTCGTTTTTGAATTTCTTGGGATTTATGATATAGCCATCATTAGAAGCAGGAAGGCTATATTTCCCCCTTTTGGGGTTAATCTGCAAGCTGACCGGCAATTCACGCAATGTTGGTATTAATTGAGTCAATCCTATACTCATTACTGATCACCTCCTTGTGATAGTGATCATTACATTTATATTGTCGTTTTTTTAAAAAAAACCTTAATATTTTTTATATTAAAAAATATCCTTTTTACCCCCCCCCACTATGATTCCTTTCGTATTTTTATATAAACTCTTGATATCTTTATTTCCCGTAAATGTCAAAAACCGACCATCTCTGCCCTTTCTATCCCTTATTCTGTCGAATATTCTTGAAAAACCTTGATAAATAATTATATATTTGATATTTGATTTTGAAGTATTAAATTACCTTCATTCATAAAAGGAGACTTTTAATGGAATCAAAAATAGATAAAAAAAGGATCGAAAACGCCATGAAAGAGATCATACAGGGTCTTGGCCTGGACATCCATTCACCCAATCTGACAGATACCCCCCGGCGTGTGGCTGATATGTATGAAGAGATCTTTGCCGGTATTGGAGAAGATCCTTCCAAATTAATTAAAAAGTTTAAAACAGATAACTACCAGGAAATTATTATGGTAAAAGATATCCCTCTTTATTCTATGTGCGAGCATCATTTTATTCCTTTTATCGGCAAAGCTCATGTCGGGTATATACCCCAAAAAGGGGTTTTTACGGGATTGAGCAAAATCGCCCGTATTGTGGATATAGCCTCGAAAAAGCCTCAGCTGCAGGAAAGGCTTACCCAGGAAATTGCCGATGCGATGGTGAAAAAGCTGGAGCCTTTAGGTGTTATTGTAGTTATCGAAGCAGAACATCTTTGTATGTCCATGCGTGGAATAAAAAAACCGGGAACTTTGACCGTAACATCAGCTTTGAGGGGGGTTTTTATACAAAAAGAAGATACGCGGCTTGAAGCCATGAACCTTATCTTCGGCACCTCTAAAAGATAATTTATAACTACATAAAATAAATTATTCTTTGTAAAATCTATTAGTAGTTTTTCGTTCGACGCATCCCTAGGAATCGCGAGGCAATTCCAGGCCCTGAGAAATTTTCCTTGGAAAATTTCCAGGATAAAGTCTCCCTAGAAATCGTGAAACGATTTCCGGGATTAAATCTCGGAAATTTTTTTAGTAAAAATTTCTCGA
>JAFGFC010000027.1 GCA_016931325.1 Spirochaetota bacterium
CGGGAACTGGGCCTTGCCGGTGCCACTGTTTCCAGGGGGATTATGGGGTTTGGCGCGGACAGCCGGATGCACAGCGCAAAGATATTGAGATTATCCGGAGATCTTCCTGTCATAGTTGAAATTGTCGACACGGAAGAAAATATCAGCAAGCTCCTGCCTTTTCTTGATGAGACTGTGCAGGAGGGTTTAATCACCATGGAAAAGGTGAGAGTTATAAAATATCGGTATAAGGATTCCGGGAAGTAAAGATCATTGTCAGTTTCGGTTCTTGAGGGCTTGTTGCCCAAATAATATATATTACCATTTGTAGGGATCTGATGGATCAAAGAACCAATCAGACCCGTTATTTAAAGGTGTTATTAACGGGTTCGATAACCTAAAGGTCAGGCTACGCTCTAAATCGGACCCCCACAATTTTTATAATTTTTCATTTGAGCAACAGACCCTCAAGAACCGATACCTTCCTTACTAATGTCAGACCTGATATATTTCAGCACTTTTTCCCAAAAGACTTCTCTGTTCTTGCCGGCCATCCTTATCTCCTTATCCAGGATCGGCAGAGCTCGTTTTCCCACCGTATGGACCAGATGCTCCCATGCATGGAAGGCGCCCGGCCAGTTGATGTCCGCTGTCCAGCTTGCCAGTTCCAGGATCATCCTCTCCGTCTCCTCGCGCCTGGTCATGATCTCAACGATATCCTCCCAGGTCTGTTTTCTCCCGCTTAAAGAGGGTTTTATCATCTTCAGAAAACGCTCTTCGTCAGGATGCTGGATCCAGTATTTTTTTGCTCCCTTCCTCAATACCTCCGGCGCATCATAGCGGAAACACTCGTTCCATGCCAGATCGTTCCAGATGCTGTCAGGTATTTCAAGCGGTTCAGGAGGAAGCGCTCCTGGCCGATAGGCCTCTAGATCATAAGGGGTATCTGAATCTGTGATCCGGGGAGAGACATAGACCGCTTTTTCCGGATTCGTAAACTTCTCAATGATCTTCCCGGCCAGGGACCAGAAGAAAAGCCTGCTCTCCTCATGGTCCAGGATCTCCTTTTCGATCCTTTCCATACGCTCCGTCTCTTCGGACAGTTCGCTGATGAAGCTCTTCTGCCCTGACAGGCACTTTTTTGTGGCCATTTCCCTTATGTTCTGGAGCATAGCGTTAAGCCATTTATGGCGGAAACCCCATACCCCGTGACTAACGGTCACACCTGTGTAGAAGATCGAAGAGGCCTCATACTCATGAAATTTAACATCTATACAAACAGCCGGTTCCGGATCGGACCATTTTAATAACAGATCCTTTTTATTGCGGCCCGAAGTGATCATGGGTAAAAGGTAATGAGCAAAATCCATCTTTTTTTTATTCTTTTTATCGTGTAACCTGAAAGAGCCGCACAGGGTCCTGGAATTGGATTTCAGCTCGTTTTCATTAAAATAGGATGAACTTTTTTTCGTATAGACAGCAGCCCTGTACTCTTTGTGAACTATCTCGTCATCTGTTACGGGAGGCGCTTCACCGGCATTAAAAAAATATAGCGGCCGGAACCTCTTCAGCAGTCCCGGGCTCAGAATAAAATTCCAGACTTCTGACGGCTTGTACTTCTGATCAAGATGGATCGTTATACTGACGGGATCTATAAACATCTTTTTCTCACTTTTTAATTAATAGGAAATCGCTTTTGCATTCGGCTTGGCAGATCGACGCCGCGTCCCCTCTGGTCGAAGTGACGGGCGCGACATGTTACATTTCTTTCACGGATTAGTATGGTTACAAATAATAAAGGTCTATCGACCCTCCCCATACACACTTCCAAAAACGTTATGTATTAACGGCTTTTTCCCTCCCTTACCTCACGAGAGTCATGTAAAATGTCAGCCTTTCATATTATCAAGAACCGATACCTTTTTACTCATAATAGATATAGTTCGATACCTGTTCAACATAAGGAGGAGGTTCGAACGATTTTTTACTTCATTTTCTTAACCTGTAACAGAACACGTATATCTTCCTGATGTCTGGGATGTCGGATCTTTTTCTTTGAATTTATCAGATTATCAATATCTATCCAGTTGACTGTAACTTTCCCGTATTTACTCCGTATCTTACCCTTCCAGGCCGTTTCAAATCTCACATCTGTTAAATCAAGCATGATATCAATCCTGTTGGGAGCAATCCCTAATTGAAGGATCTCTTTCTTTTTTACTGGCAGGGAAACCGAATAGGGAGAGCCGAATTTCTCAAGAGCCCTGTTGGCTTTTTCTACATTCTGGATGGTTGGTTCGATCCATATATCCATATCTTTTGTATAACGAGGTTTGGCATGAAAAATAAAAGCAAGTCCTCCCACGATAAGATATTTGACTTTGAATTTTTCAAGATAGTACAGCAGATCTTCAAAATCCTTGATAGTTTGCATTTTACTCTTTCAGCTTATCCGGATCAATTTTTTTAATATCGTTTATAATGGAGACCAAAGCAGAGAGTCGCATCTGGGGAGTCTGCTTCTGCCAGAATTCCAGGTCCCATTTCTCGGCATCTTTAAAACTTTTAGCGAGGTATCCCACTACCCGCTTTCTTCGCGCTCTGGTCCTTTGTTTTATGCTTTTATAATTTGATTTACTCATATTTTAATTTATTAAAATAAAAATTCGTTGTCAATGAAAATGGATGTCCGTTACTTGTGACATAATTTTAAACCGCATCTGTACCGTCTATAAACTTTTAACATTTGTTATTGCATTAAGTGTTAGTGTGCGGTACACTTTATAACTTTGCATATGCCGATAACAAATTTTGACTGATATTTTAATATTTGGCAAGTGTCTTTTTTATGTTGAAAGTTTGAAATTCTTCTTATCGAGATAATTACCCAGCAGAATAGAACTGACTATGATCAATGGAATGGCGGTTAAAAATCGTATTAAAGTAAATTTAACTCCTAAAAAGGACGCTTCAAAGATGGTCATCGGGATTCTGCAAACAACAGAGGCGCTTATATAGGTAAAAATAATCTGCAGGCTGGCGCCTTTCTTATATAATGAATAGGCAACGGGAAAGGCGACATATAAACCACCGAGAGTTGTGCCGGCGAGCAGGATGGCCCAGAAATAGCCTTTTATACCTGAAATTTTACCCAGATGCTTTTCTACTGTTTCTTTTTTCACCCATGCTTCGAAAAGGCCGATCAGGATAAAGGCAGGGGGCAGTATTTTCAGCATGTTGAATAAAAA
>JAFGFC010000174.1 GCA_016931325.1 Spirochaetota bacterium
ACCACATCCTGACACAGAGTGCCCTCTTCCAACCAGATACCATATTTACCCTTCACGGATTTGCTTTCCTCAGGAATACCATGCTTTAAGGATGAACCTTCATCACCTTTTCCGCAATACAACAGCAAGATACACACACCCAGAACAACCAAACCAGTCCTTATCCTTTTCATCTCTTTCTTCCTCCCTGCTTGAGTAAAAATTCTAAAAATAAAATGGCGTAGATAAGATCGACCACTCCCGGTAAAACCAGAAGTGGATGAATATTCTTATTGATGGCATGAATCGAAAGAATAATAAAAACAAAAGTCTTTCCCGCAATTCCCAATTTGACAACAGGGATATTCTTACCGGGATCCTTTCTAATCCAATAATAAGCAAGACCAATAGCGAACACCAGAGCCATGCTCAGCTGAAGAAGATACAGATCGGCTACGGGGGCAATATCCAGGAAACGGCTAACATATCTGTGAGCCAGGAAAAAGAACAGGGACACACCCCAGTTCCATATTGCTCCGGTTAAGAATAAATATTCATAATATTTTTTCTTCATATCATTCAATGATCTTTGTCATTAATTTAACAATTTAAAATAACCGTTTAGGATTTGTTGTCCAGTAAAAAATTATGCCCTGGCGGGAATAAAGTGCCTGATAATCTCTCTGATAATAATAGCCGCCGGGATGGATAGAAAAAGGCCTATCCCGCCTAATAAGCCTGTACCGATAATAACAATAAAAAGAACGACAAGGGGATGGAAATCAACGACTTTTCCAATGATCCTGGGTTGAATGATATAACCATTGACCAATTGGACAATGACCATGAACAGAGTTAAACCGATCATCTGGTGAAAGGAATACTGTCCTATTATGGCGATGAGGATAGCCGGGACCATCCCGATCACAGGACCGATATAAGGTATAATAACAAACAATCCTCCGATCCCGCCGGCAAAAAGAGCGTATTTTAATCTAAAAAGATAGAAACCAATGGTCAAGATGACCCCTACCAAAAAGCAATCTAAAAAAGTCCCTTTGATATAACCCATAATGGAGGAATTGATCTTATGTAAAATATCAAGGCTCTCTCTCTTTTTTCCAAAAAATCTTAAAATATAATCGGTGAATTCATCTTTATCCTTTAAAAAGTAAAAGACCAAAATCGGTACAATAATAAAATAAGGGATGCTCTGCAATAAAAAAAGGAGGGTGGAAAAAATGGCATTGGTAATAAAGGTCAGAAAATATTCTACCTTGTTAAAAATCGCGCTGACCATGTCATTATTTTTTATTCTGTATTTTTCAAAAAAAGCTTTGACAGATTGAGAGATCACGTCCACCTGTTTTATAAGATCCGGCATACTCCTGTTCAGCGTTTTCATTTGAGCCATTAAAAAAGGAACGAACGTGGCAAAAAAGACATAAAGGAGAAAAAACAGAAAGATCAGAAGCAATATGACAGCTATGATACGCCGCACCTTCAAACGTTCCAATAACCGGACCACGGGCTCCAGCAAATAAGCCATGATAAAGGAAAAAAGAAGGATCAGAAACCATTGCCAGAAATAGATGATCAGAAAAAGGATAATACCCAGTACGATATATCTGTAATATTTCTTAATGAATAAAAAAATAACCGTTCTCCCTGAAGGGTTTAATCGAATTTCCCTTTTTGATAATATTCTTCCATGCAATGGGGGCATAAACCATGCGTCAGATCCACATCGGTATGACCCTCTAAATATCTTTCAATAGGGATCCAGTCATTGCCCACTCTTATCCTTTTGCATCGGGCGCAGACCGGCAAAAAGCCTTCAAGATATTTAATTTTATTCAAGAAATGCATGGAAAACGGAATAATAAAAGCAGCAAGTATCAAAACCAGTATGGTCTCCATGCTGCTCTCAATAAAATTAACGGGCGTCAGAGGAGCATTGAACAGTCTGTGCGGGAGATCGAAGATCTCATTAGCCCATAAAGCTAAAATAATGATGCCGAAACCGTTGAGTTCAAAAATCAGAATTTTTCTTCTTAATATATTCTTTTTCATTTTTTATCCTCCGGTTTTTTAACTTTATGTAATGAAAAGATTTCTTGTGGAAAAATTGGGATCGCTGGTCAAATTGATCCCCAGTTTTCTCAATCCGGCCTCATCGCCGGGAGTAGGGATATGTGTCATATGGACTTCACAGCCATAAAGTTCTTTTAGTTTTTCGATCGCGTGGGCAGCTGTTGGATTTGTTGTGGCGCTTATGCTTAAGGCGATCAATGTTTCTTCGAGATCAAGGCTGGCATTATCAGAATTTTGAATGTTCTGCTTGAAATCACGGATCGACCGGGTGATCGCCGGGGAAATAAGATCGATGGTATCCGGGATCTTTGCCAGATGCTTTATGGTATTAAGGATCAGACTGGAAGAAGCATGCATCAGAGGAGAATTTTTTCCCTTAATGATCCGCCCATTCTTTAATTCAATAGCGGCGCCACAAAATATACCGGCATGACCTTTTCTTTCTTTTGTGGCCTCGCAGGCAGCCTCCCTGGCCGGGTTCACAACCTTTCTGTCTTCCGGCTTGATATTCAGCTCTTCCATCAAAAGCTCCACCCGTTGAGGAGTTTCCCGGCTTTCAAAACCCATGGCATATTCACACAGGTAGCGATAGTATCTCCTGATGATTTCCTGCCTGGCGGATTCCTGAACAATTTTATCATCCACAATACCGAATCCGGCCCGGTTAACGCCCATATCCGTAGGAGACTGATAGATCGGTCTGCCTCCCATGATCTTTTCAAGGATCCTTTTTAATACAGGGAACACTTCCACATCACGGTTATAATTGATCGCTTTTTTATTATACGCTTCAAGATGAAACGGATCGATCATATTAAAATCTTTGATATCAGCGGTAGCGGCTTCATAAGCCACGTTAACAGGATGCTTTAGAGGGATATTCCATATCGGAAAGGTCTCGAACTTGGCATAACCGGATTTGGTGCCTTTTTTATAATCATGGTAGAGCTGCGAAAGACAGGTGGCCAGTTTTCCGCTTCCCGGTCCAGGTCCTGTAACCACAACAAGAGGATTTTTTGTCTTTATATAAGAATTAGCGCCATACCCTTCGTCGCTGACAATCGTGTCTATGTCTGTCGGATAACCTTTTGTAAATCGATGGGTATACACTTTTATTCCCCTTCTCTCCAGTTTGTTCTTAAAATGAATAGCCGAAGGCTGATCTTCAAAACGGGTGATCACCACAGCCGTAACATCGATCCCCCAGTTCCTTATATCATCGATTAATTTTAAGGCATCAACATCATAGGTGATGCCGAAATCAGCTCTTAATTTTTTTCTTTCAATATCCCCGGCGTAGATACATAACAGGATATCCGCTCTGTTCTTAAGTTCCTGTAAAAGCCTCATTTTCACATTGGGATCAAATCCCGGAAGGACCCTGGACGCATGGAAATCGTATAGAATTTTTCCGCCAAATTCAAGATAAAGTTTGTTATTGAATTTTTTTACTCGTTCCAGGATCGCCTGTTTTTGTCCTTTCAGATATTTTTCATTGTCAAATCCTTTTAACAAAGGCATACCGGCTTCTCCTTTCATTATGCTTTTTTCTTCAACAGGTTATAATATATTTCCAGTACGCTTTCCGTCATGATCCGGGTCGTATAATGACGCCTGACCATGGATTGTCCGGTAAAACCCAGCCTCTTTCTCATCTTTTCGTTCACCAAAAGGTCAACGATACGGGAAGCCAGCACTTCGAAATCCTTGACCGGAACCACATAACCGGTGATACCATCCTGGATGATCTCCGGCATACCCCCCATACGGGTCACGATCATGGGTTTGTGAGCCGCCATGGCTTCAAGCATGGTCAAACCGAATGGTTCTGAAACAGAAGAAGGATAGAGACATATCTTGGAAAGATTATACATTTGAGGCATATCTTCCAGAGGGAAGAAGTCTATATAAACATGCTGCTGCAGATTAAATATCTTGACAAGATCCACAAAATAAGCGATCTCTTTCTCCTGGGTGGTGCCCCAGTCAATGATATTCTTGGTGCCGGCCATAACAAGCAGAACATCAGGAACGGTCTCTTTCACTAGCCTGATGGCTTTTATGCTGATATCGCATCCTTTTGCCAGGCCCATTCTGGCCGGGTGAAAAACGATCTTTCGTCCTTTCAGATCCGGATGTTTTTTAAGGATGCTTCGCGGTTTACCGCCGGGATGAAAGGCAAAAGGGTCAATGCCGTGATGCACAACCGTGATCTTGTTATCATCTATACCGGCCCCGATCAGCTCTTTTTTAATATAATGACTGACCGCCACAATATGATCCCATCCAGTATCCCGGGTGAGCTGAAGAAAAAGGATATCATCCCAGACATTATGCGCGGTCAGGATAAGAGGGATCCCTTTTTTCATGCAGATCTCTTTAAGAAACCTTGTATGATTCTTGCTGAAATAATGCATATTATGAACATGAACCACATCCGGCCTGACCTTTCGAAAAAAATCGGAGTACAATTTCTTGATCTCATCGTCCAATCCGGCCAGCCCTCTCTTAAATAGCCAGTTAAGATCAAAAAGAGGCGTGCGCTGGATATGGACCCCCTTGAACATATATCTGGCTTTCACGCCTTCAACAGACCCGGTCAGGAGGGTCACATGATGACCCATATTCACCAACTCCGGCAGCAGAACGGTCAAATGGGTCTCCACTCCCCCTATGATGGGCGGGAATCCCCAGTGCATTTGCGCGATCCTTAATTTTTTCCTTTCCATACATCAACCTTCCTGTTTATAAAAAATATTTTTTTTATTGGCATAGACCTTTTCCACGATCCGGTATACTTTGATCGGGATGAAATCCCCCTTTTTTCCGGATGGAAAGGAAATATCCACTTTATTCTTATATACTTTAATAGCAAGAGAATAATTGCACCATTTGATACAGAATTGTATTTTTTTCCATTTCAGGGGGAGATGGGGATTGATCAAAAGATATTCTTCCTTGGCCCTGACACCGGCAAAACCATTAATGACCGCCTGCCAGCTGCCACCCAGATTCGCCGCATGGATACCCTCATGAGTATTACGATAGATATCTTTCAGGTCCAGATTGATCGATGTCGTTAAGAACCGGTAGGCCTTCTCTGTCTCCCCGATCTCTGATGCCGCCACGGCAAAAAGAGAGGGACTGAGAGAAGAACCATGGAGCGTTCGTTTCTCATAAAATTCAAAATTACTTTTTTTGAACTTGATATCAAATTTATTTCCTAAAAGGTAAAGAACCATGATCACATCAGGTTGTTTGGAGAACTGGGTTTTTTCCAGGTCCAGTATGTTCCTGGGGGGTATGGGAAAATTATGTTTATCATAACGGACAACTCGTAAACGTTTTTTTCTAAAATATCCTTCGAACTCTTCCAGTACATTCTCTTTTTTAGAATAAGGGATATAGACCTTTGGAATTTTTTTCCTCCATCCATCCGTTTCTTTTTTAGTTAATTTTATTTTTCCTGTAATCTTATCCAATTCTTCCGGAAAAGCCTTATTAAAGATCCGAAAGACCTTATAGGCTGTCTGCAGATTCCACCGGGCCATTAAATTCGTGAACGCATTGTTATGGACATCATCATGATATTCATCCGGCCCGGTCACATGTCTGATCTCCAATCGATCCTTCTTTTTATTCCACACCATGCGGCTTTCCCAGAACCGGGCTGTTTCAAACAGGATCTCCAGACCCTGTTTTAACATGAATTCAAAATCCTGGGTCATTATGAAATAATAATAAACAGCATAAGCCACGTCCGATGTGATATGATGTTCAAAATCTCCTGTCGTGACCCTCTTGATCTCTCCGTTCTCATCCTTATACCATGAGGGTGTCTCTTCTTTCCCTGAATCAGCCGATTCCCAGGGGAACATGGCCCCTTTATAGCCTCTTAAAGCGGCATTGGACCTGGCCTGGTTCAATCGATTATACCTGTACATTAATAGATTTTTTGCTATGACAGGCTGGGTATATATATAAAAGGGAAGTAAAAAGATCTCGGTATCCCAGAAAATATGTCCCCGGTACCCTTCTCCCGTCACTGATTTTGCGCCAATGCTGACATCTTTCACATCCTTATTCACAGCGATAAGCATATGATAAACATTAAAACGAAGGCCCTTCTCCAGTGGGGCATCCCCTTCGATCTCTATGTTGCATGCTTTCCATTTTTTCAACCAGGCGGCACTATGCCTCTGCCGCAGGATATCAAAACCATCCCCTATTGCTTTGCGGATCGTTGAGAGACACCGGCTTTTAATCATCCTGGAAGAGACATCTTTGGAAGTAAAAAAAGAAAAATATTTTGTGATCTGGCAGGTCTCTCCTTTTTTAAGAAGGATCTTGTATGTTCGATGGTGGGGCGACCAGCTTGTCTTCCCTTTTTTTATCTTCAGATAGGAAGCGTACCCCAGCAGATACTCTTTCTCAAGTGTTTTAACACAGAGATAATTGATACTGCCCTTTTTCGTTACCTCATAGATATGAAAATGCTTTTTCTTTCCTTCTGTAATAAGACCCCTATTGGTTATCGATGTATCGATTTCACTTTCAAGGGTGATCTCATAGTCCGCATCCAGAGAGGTGAAATAGATCTGCATCACAGCCACATGCCTGTTATTTTGACTTGTAAAACGGATCGACTGATAATCAAACCTGTGTCTGTGCCTGTTTGTAAAACGCGATCCTCTGACCAGAAAGCCCTGTTTCATATCCAGCACTCTGACATGATCAGAGACATCCATAGCCATGACATCAACCTTTTCTCCATCAACGATAATTTTAAAATTAAACGGATTGGGAGCGTTGACCAGTTCTGTGACCTGAGCGCCGGTAATATCATAGATACCGGCGAAAAAAGTACCGGGAATTGACCCTTTGGGCAATTCCTCCAGGATGCCGCGACTGGCGATATAACCATTCCCCAGGGCAAAAATCGTTTCTCTGTGATTCAAGCGGTCAAAAGCCCATCCCCGCCTGGTAATAAGCCAGCTTTTCGGTGAAAGAAGATCATCATAATGGCTTATCATACGTTCTTCCTTTTACAAACGATACAGTATACCTTTTTTCTTCTTTCTTTTCAAGAAATATCTTACTATTTCAATATTGTCTGCAGTCTTTTCCTGCAACGTTCGCAAAAATTGTTCTTTTCCCTGTCAACCGTTCTTACCGTTCCACCGGCATCCTGCATAAGGCACCCCTTATCAGGACAGTGTTCAAGCCCGAACGTATGACCCAGCTCATGATTGATCACTTTTACCAGCCTTTCCAGGAATTTTTTATTAGTAACATTCCTTTTCAGCCTGAAAGTCGACACCACACAGGCCCTGCCGCCCAGTGTTCCTAATCCCAGAATCCCCCAGTCAATATATTTTCCTTTGGTGGTTGAAATATCCTTTTGCGTCAATCCCACGATCTTCGTATATTTCTTTTGATCAATCGTTTCCAGATAATCCAGAAGCTTTTCCGCCCTGTATCGTTTTCGCGGTTTATAATAAGCCTGAGCAGGCAGGTCTTTGCGAGGGAGCACAACCACATCGGCCTGATAGAGTTCCTTTATCCCTTTTTTAACCGTCTCGACAACTGCAGAAGGCAGGGGCGCTCCCAGGGGTTGCAGGGCAATGATGATTCTGGCCTGAAGATGAAAATTATATATACAGAGAAAGGTTATGATAAGCAGAATCTTTTTTATGGTCTTGATCTTTTTATTCCTGCCTGCCATTTTAATCTCCCGGGAGGGACCGAACACAAATATAAATCTTTTTTTTCATTTTGTCAATGATAAGCCGAGCTTGACAAGTCTTTCAAATTTAATATTTTAGGGCATATGAAATACAGCTTTTGTTATACCATCAAAAAAATCATCGGGGATGAAGACATCAAAGATCTCGGTCAGGACGACGTGCGGATCAGAAATGATCATGATACCGAGCTGATCGTAAAGTGCGGGCCCTGGCGAAACTCGCTGGCTGAAGCCAAAAAGGACGAAAAACTTTACACAAAAGACAAAAAGGCTTTTTTTAAAATGATAAAGGAACATCATGGGACTTAAAGCACAACAGGGAATAGTACTTTCCTCAAAAAAAATCCTTAATGGTCAAAATTTACAGGCCCTGATCAAAGAGATCAGCCCTGATTCCCTTACTCTTTTTATCCCTCTTGATAATATAACTATCCCAAAGGGTACTGAGCTGACCATCAGTTTCTGGGATGAAACAGCCAATTATGAATTCAACACAAAAGCCCTGACCGCCAAAGAAAATAAAGATACGCTCATCAAGATCGCCAAACCGACCACGCTGAAAAAAATTATCAAGCGAAACTTTCCCCGGGTCGTCGTTAAGATAGAGGGAGTGATCTACACCTATGAGGGCATCGAAAGAGAAAAATGCATTATTGTCGATGTCAGCGCCGGCGGCGCTCTGGTGGCGACCAAAACAGGTAAAAAAATCGGGGAGGTGGTAAAAATGTCTTTTACGCTACCCGGCGGGGAGATATTTGAAGATGTTGCCGGAAAGATCGTCTGGATGAAAGAGTTGAATCAAGCCCTGACAAACTATGGCATTCAGTTTCTGGCTATTTCAGAGATACGGAAACAGAAACTGGTTGCCTTTGTCAACCACTGCATTCTGAAGAAAAAGGAAGAGGAAAAGAAAGACAAGAAATAGATCAGATTTTTCCTGATATCCTTAACAGGATCATGCCAATGGTAAAATCAGCAAAAAAATGACTCAAGACCGGATACATCATTCCCTTTGAGAAATGCCTTATCATTCCTGTCATGATCCCAAAAATAAAAGCCATCCCCATCCCGGTGACTCCTTTGGGAAATCCCTGATAATGGATAATACCGAAAAGCAGGGCCTGAATAATTATCACAAGTTTTTTGCTTTCAAAAATCCTGGTCAGGCCATCCCATAATATTCCCCGAAAGATGATCTCTTCCATGCCGGAATTGATAATCGCAAAACCAAAAATGCCAAAAATAATGAGAGGAACAGGATGATCAGTGATACGCGCGGCAAAACGGGAAAGGTCCGGATTTAAAAGAATGGTCCATAATACCAGCGCGACGCAGCTGATCATGACGCTCGCTATGACCAGGATAATTGTTTTTCTGTCAGATCGTCCGGCCTGCAACCACGATATCTTCTCCTTTCGGCCAAAATAAATTTGAATACCAATCTGGATCCCTGCAGGGATAAGCAGGAAAAAAGGCCAGGCCAGAATAGAAGGCAAGGGTGAAACAAGTGACAGAAAAAAGAACAGCCAGAATAGAGAGGATAAAAATAAAGGCCTTTGTTTTTTAAAAAAATAAAAAAGGATGCCCGCTATGGGAATAAGCAGACCAAGACCATACAGCCTATTTGTCGTATGGGTGAAAAAAAAGGGGGGAAGGGTAAGCCCGACCAGTGTTATATATAATATTTTCTGAAAAACCATATAACAGGATCTTTTATTTCTGCCGTTCCAGCCAATATCCGGTGATACCGCAGATCAGAATAACAAAAATGTCGATACCGAACCATAGATGATTATTATTGACCAACATCCCAAGTAACACCAGGATGGATGTCCCCATTAAAAGATAACCCCGGATCTTCAATCTTTTCATTAAAATCCTCCTAATCAATTAACGTTGGAGGTTCTGTGCGGATCTGCTCGTTAATACCCACCTGGGTTTCAAACCGCATATTTATCTTTAAATAGAAAGAATGCTCAAAATAAGGATACTGCGTCACAGCCCCATAGTTCATGTATCTCTGCTGAAGGGTATAACCGAAAGACATCTCCCAGCAATGCAGATCATGCGTAACACTGATATTAGCGCTTCTTAATTTAAAATAAGATCTTTTTCTTTTGGAAGGTTCAAAAATATTGATGGAGTTTAAAAGGTCAACAAAAAAATTCCTGTGCTCATATTCGCCGGCATTGTTCTCTGTGACCTCCACCTGATATTTTTCAGCCAGTTCTTTGGAATAAAGATACAGTTTTTCATTCACATGATGCGTGCTTAAATTGACCCGCCAGTTTTTGCTGACCTTTATCCCCAGGCCGAAATTAATATTGAGTGATGATGCCCTGGGATTGGAATAGTTATGGTTCCAACCTGCGCTGGCGCTAAAGCTTTCTCCTTTTTCCATGTAGGGCAGATAAAAATCTGAAAGATTGTACGCGAAAGAAAGATTACTGGTTAAAGGCTTCAGATGCCTGATGCTGTAAACATATCGTTCTGATAAAGTAATATTTTTTACAGCACTCACATTTAATTGATTGTTCAGATCAGAAAAACGTTCCCGTTCAATCCCTTTCAAACTTTCGTTTTTCTTGACCCTCATGTCATAGGATGTATTGGCATAATATGTCACACCACTGATAAAAGCGGTTCTCTGATATAATCCCAGACTATGAGCCACGATCTTCCCGTATTCATCCTCTGCAGGCGGCTCAGTGAATCTCCATTGCAAATTGTGATTAGCCCCCAAATGGAAGCTGGAAGGCCCCATCTGCAGAGTCTCGCTTAAATTACCATAACTGTAAGATTGCTTGTCATAATTCTGTTTTTCCTGTTCATCCACATCATAAGGCCAGTAAGCCACATCACCGATACCGATGGACGGCCTGTATTGCAGTATATTCCAGAGGGAGAAGGAACGGCTGAGATCAAACGTCGCCCTTCTGTAATTCACACTTTTTAAAAAATCACCGGAAGTGATGTCATAATAGTCCTTATGATAGAATTGAATTCCGAAACTGTACCGGAGATTAGGATAGATCCTGAAGCCTGTCGAATTGGAGGAAGCGGTATTCGTACTCTCAGTATACGAAGGGGGTTCCCAGACCGTACCGCTTAAGGAGTAGCTGATGTCAGGCAGGTCCGTATCAGTTATCTTCCAGTTCTCAATAACCGGGTTCCATTGAAAATGCCATTTTGTTTTTATATTAAGGGAAGAATTTTTTCGATTATCCGTTATATGGATATACCAGTCATTCTCCTGTTGATTATAAAGATCATTATAGATAATAGGATCTTCATCGTAGTGGAATCCGGGAATCGTGCTCCGGTAAAGTTCAAAATCCTGAATAAATGAATAATCTGACATCCAGAACAAATTCCCCCTTATCGTTGTATTGAAATTTTCATTCTCTTTATCCCTGTTAAAAGTATACCTGTTCTTAAAACTCACCTTCCCCCTGTATTCCCGTTCACCCTCCCCGGTATCAGGATTGATATTGGAATCACCAAAAAGTTTTTTATCATACGCGCCGCCCGCAGAGGCGATCACTTCACTGTCCTTTGTGGAATAATGATAATCCGATCCCAGATACTCTCCTCTTTTCTGATAATGGTCAAACTTCAGATTGCCTTGGTCATCATCGGAAAGGCGAAACCGGTAGGTATTCTGCATATACCACCCCTCAATGCGTCTTCTTCCCCAGCTGGTGACGATACCCGTTCCCTTCTCAAACCGGAAATAGACCGGGATCCAGCACGTTTTGACTCCGGCGATCTCATAATAAGCGTCTACCAGGACCAGTTTATCATTGGGGTAAACCCATATTTTTCTGGCCCTGATATAGAAATGAGGAGGCTCTTCATCGCATGAGGTGAATTGCCCCCGGTCAATAACATACAGCCCCTCTTCGCCCTTTTTGATCTTTTCTCCCCGATAAATGATCTGCCCGATCTTGGATTTACCCTGATAGATCACGCCGTACTCTGTATCCAGATTATAAAAGATCTTGTCCCCTGTTATTTCTTTTGACCCATCAAAAAGGATAACATCCCCTTCACACAGCATCTCTTTTGTTTTGGAATTCAATTTCATTTTATCCGCCCGCAGTCGCATCCTGTTATAGACAAGATGGACATCTCCTGTGGCGGTCAAGATCTCCTGTTCGGGATCCTCCAGTTTGAAATATTCGCTTTCATGGGCAGATTCCAGAATGATCACATCGGTCAGATCTTTCTTTTTTTCTATCATCTCCGGAATAGATTCTCCCTTTTCCAGTTCCAGGAAGGTACGGATCCTTTCTATGATCTGCTGTTTGGTGCCCTTTGAACTGATACCCAGCCTGCGGCAGATATCCTCTAAATTCTTTTTTGAAAAATTACTGATTGTTGAATTAATGTAGATAAGCCTGGCCTCAGAGGAAGTGAGCCGGACATTGGTATTTGTCGTTTGACTGAAGGCAGGCACAGCGAAGAAAAGGATCAGGAGAATAAAATAAATAGATCGTTTCGTCATTATTTTGCTATCGCGATGATCAGAGCCAGGACAGATAATAGGGCTGATCCGATACTGATATAAAGAGGGGTTTTTGGTTCAGATAGTTCCATATTCCTCTGTTTGGCTTCCAGGTCAGAGACACGCAGGTTCATGTCAGCCAGCTCTTTTTTGAATTCATCGATCAGCTTTTTTAAAAGTTCGACATCTTCTTTAGACAAACCGCTTTTTTTCAGGACCTGATTCACATCCACCTCATCAATAGCCCCGGTGGCTCTTGTGATCCCGATCTCAGCTTCCAGCTTATGGATGGTCTTGACAATCGCCTGTGCGAATTCATATCGGGTCATGGTTTTGTACCCTTTGAACTTTTTTGATGCCTTGCCATCATACCCTTCCATAATGCCCCTATCAGCCAGTTCACTGATGGCATCATAGGCCCAGTGATTCCGGGGAACATCATTGAATATCATACCCGCTGATAAGATCACAGGGATCAGGATTAATGACAGACAGGTTATAAAATGATTACACTTGAAAAGATTTATACTCATTATCGATCAACTCCTTTATTTTTGTTTCCAGATCCTTCAACGGCACTGACTCCACTTTCCGGGTTCGCCTTGTCTTCACTTCCACCTGATCGTTTTGGAGGTTTTTTTCACTGATGATGATCTTTATGGGACATCCGATAAGGTCTGCATCCTTGAATTTGAAGCCCGGGGAAAGATCCCTGTCCTCAAATAACACCTGAAAAGAGCGGCTCAGGTTGTGATAAAGTTTTTCCGAGATATCTTTTACTTTTTTCTCATTAACGTTTAAAGCGATGATAATGATCTCGAACGGTGCGACCGTAATAGGCCAGATAATCCCGTCCTGGTCACTGGATTGTTCAATGATGGCGGCCACGGTTCTGTCCACACCAATACCGTAACAGCCCATGATGGGTAATTTTTCTTTCTGATCCTTATCAAGGAATTTGACATCCATGCTTTTTGTGTATTTCAGCCCCAGTTTGAATATATGGCCTACTTCGATCCCTCTTTTGAAACTTAATTTTTTAGAACACTTTGCACAGAGATCGCCCTCGGCCGCTTTCCGGACATCAATGAATTTATCCACTTTATAATCTCTATCGAGATTGACATTTTTCAAATGCCTGTCTTTTTTATTGGCACCGGTGATCCCGTTAACGATCCCTTTCACGGATTCATCCGCATAGATCATGATATTTTTCAATCCCACGGGCCCGGCAAAACCGACCGGGGCTTTCGTCACTTTTTCAATGGTCTTTTCATCAGCCAATTCTAACTGCCGGGATTGAACAGCATTTTTCAGTTTGGTTTCATTGATCTCAATATCGCCCCTCGCCAGTACAGCTATGGGGTTCCCGTCAGATAGGCAGATGATGGTCTTGATAAATTTTCCGGGAGCCGTTTTGAAAAAACCAGTCAAATCTTCAATGGTTTTAACATCAGGTGTGTCAACCTCTGCCATTTTTGCGATCTTTTCAGATTTAGCAGGTCTTGTTCCATCACGGCTTTCAGCTTTTTCAAGATTAGCGGCATAACCGCAGGAAGGACATAGGACAAGTACTTCTTCCCCCACGTCTGAAACCACCATAAACTCTTCAGATTGCGTGCCTCCCATAGCCCCGACATCAGCTTGCACGATCACTGTATTCAGACCACATCTTTTAAAGATGTTCTCATACGCTTTACGCATGGCCTTGTAAGACCGGTCCAGGCCCTTCTCATCAATATCAAAACTGTAGGCATCTTTCATGGTGAATTCGCGGCAACGCATAACGCCAAAACGGGGTCTTATCTCATCCCGAAATTTTGTCTTGATCTGATAAAAATTGACCGGTAACTGTTTATAAGAGCTGATCTCCTGACGAACAATGTCTGTAAACACCTCTTCATGGGTCGGCCCCAGGGCAAAATCATGATCCTGCCTGTCCCTGATACGCATTAATTCCGGACCGAACACATCCCATCTCTGTGTCTCTTGCCATAACTCTGCAGGAGTTAAAATAGGCAGAGAAAATTCCTGCGCTCCGGCTTTGTCCATCTCCTCACGGATAATATTTTCTACTTTTTTAAAAACTTTCAGCCCGAGAGGCAAATAGGAATACAAACCGGCAGCCAGTTTTCTGATCAAAGCAGCCCTGATCATTAATTTATGAGATGTAATAACAGCCTCGGCCGGTTCTTCTTTCAGCGTCGGAACGAACAGATGGCTCATACGCATGATTTTATAACTCCCGTACAAATATATAATTAATTTTCACAGTGATTGATGATTTTCGTTCGACGTTCAAGGGAAATTCTATACTAGGTCGGCTCCTAACCTTCCATGGCGGATCCGACCCGATGAACATCCTGTTCATCGAACCTAGTGGTCAAATCCCAGCCCTCCTGTCGGATTTGACCCGACCCATCCACTGGAATTACTCTAATTCCTAGGGAGACTTGATCCTTGGAATCGCTGCCCTCTGGAATTTCTCATTGAGAAATTCCGAGGATTTAGTCCCGGGAATGCTTTGCAT
>JAFGFC010000175.1 GCA_016931325.1 Spirochaetota bacterium
AAACGATCTTCTTATAGGAAACCTGACTGCGATCCTCTTCCGTCTGGATCGAATTGACCTGAGTACAAAAAATACATCGGTTGTTACACCGATAATAGAGATAAAAATCAATTGATTTCATTTTAAAAACACCTCATAAAGATTATTTTCTTCAATCGGTTTCAATTTATTTAAATTATTCTTCTTACAGCGAAGGATCCTGTTAGCCAGATCCAGAAATTTTCTGGAAAGATCTGAATCAGGATAGGCTTCGATCATTGTTTGATTTTTGTAATCCGCTTCAGATATTTTCTTGCTGCGAGGAATCACGGCTAAAACCGTGGTATTCAATCTTTGTGCGAAAATATGAACGTTTTTTAAATCAGCCTGATTATCACGAAGATTGATGATCAATCCTCCTAAATATATCCCGTTATATTCATAGTGAATAATAGCCCGGGCTATATTATTTGCCGCATAAAGCGAGGCAAATTCTTCTGAAACAACAATAAAGACCCTGTCAGCAAAATTCAATTTCAAGGGAGCCGCAAATCCTCCGCAGACGACATCGCCCAGGACATCAAAGATAACCATATCATACTTGTCGATGATATCCAGATCGTTCAATATTTCGAACATCAGGGATATACCCCGTCCGGCGCATCCTACGCCGGCCTGCGGTCCACCGCATTCGATACAATCTATACCCTTCTTTCCTCTGATAATAAAATCATCCTTCACAATTTCCGAACGCCTTTTATTTATAACGATATCCATAACGGTTTTCATCTCTTTTCGGTTTTTTAAAAGAGAACTGGTCGAATCATGCTTTGGATCGCAACCTACTTGAAGGACTTTCAACCCCTGACGGGCATAGATCATGCTCAGATTACTGGCTATGGTGCTCTTGCCAATTCCACCTTTTCCATACAATACTATTTTATTTGTTTTCTTGCTCATGGAATCCTCTTGCTTAGTGAATATAATTTATCATATAATTTAATAAATTGATATATCCTCTGAAACCCAGGAAGGGGTGTACAACGAGACAATGATGATAAAAGGAAGGGAATCCGAATTCTATAAAGGGTTCCTTTTTATCCTTTATCATAAAGAGATGAAAAGCATAGCTGTTCCCTATAAACACATCTGTTTTTGATTTATCCCACAATTCATAGACCTCTCCGCACCTTGGCTCATACAGTATATTAAAAGCCGGTTCTTTATAGGATATTAAATTTTTCTCTGCCCCTGGTTTTGAAAAAAATACGGCATGATCGATCTCCCCCCCGCTTTCTATGATAGAGTCTGTCAGGGCCCAGGAAAGATAGGGATCACCCAGAACTGAAAATCTTTTACTCTGGATATATTTCGGCATGATCAGATTGGCAAGAGGAACGATTTCCCCCAACTCTCTTTTAATGAAAAATTCTGCTTGTTTCACACGTTTCAGTTTTTTACCAATAGTTGAAATCCATTCCCGGGTGCCGCCCATACCAAACGGTAAATTTAATTCAATTAAATCAGCCCCTGTTTTTCTGGCGATCTCCCTGGCCGCCCTTCGGGCGTAAGGCAGTGAGATGATCGTCCCCGCCTTCTCAATATGATGCAGTTTTTTGAACGAACTCCCGCTTAACCATACGGATACACAATTTAAAGAAAGATTCTTAAAGATCCGTTCTATCTCTTTCAGATTCCCGATATGATCGCCTTCATTACGATCGAACAGATAACCCACAACAGCCACATGGTCAGACTTTTTTTTATCGGGCCTGAGATCGACATTCCGGGCCAGCGTGAGGAGGGTCTCCTCATAGCCGGACAGCCAATCCTCCTGCATGCTCCTTGAGGGTATTTCCATTAAAGGCGTTATGATCTGTTTCTGGATCATGTTGATGATCCGATCATAATGTAAACCGATAACCGTGGCCATGGGATAGGAACAGATAAAAATAACAGAGCAATCCTTCTCTTCTCTTAATTTGAAAAGAAATTGGTTGACCAACTCGCTTCTATCATGGACAACCGTATGGTCCATAGCGCCCGTGCAGCAGACTTTATGTTTCGTGTTCTGCCTGACAAGGTCGGACAACAGGTCGTGTGTCTTGTGAACTGAAAACATACCGCTGAAAGCGCATATAGTTCCATCAAGCAAAAGATAGGCGTCGGGAATCGCATTAAGGGCCAGATATACACCGTTCAGATATGAATGATTGAGTTTTCCCTGTATGATTTTAATATCGTTTAGATCTGTCATTTCCCTGCTCGATCACCAATGGCTGAATATTTCTGCTGTTATATTTCTGATATTTTTTATAAAAAGACATTTTACAAAGCCGGAGTAATTCTTTAAGCGTCCTTAAGGCCCCCTCTATTCCTTTTTCAAAAAGGAATAAGGAGAACGAATTTCTTCCATGTAACAGTATACGCATATCGCTTCGAAAATCTGAATAGATACAGTCGCTGTTTCCCTTATCGATCCATTCTTCTAATTTTTCATCATTATTCAATAACTGGACCCTGTGCTTTCTGTCCTTTAATATTTCCAGTATGGACTGTTTATGGATATCAAAATTTTCCCTCGTGTTAATCAGAATGTCCAGACCAAATCCCATCTCTCCCAGGAATTTTAAAAAGGGTATTCCATAGAGCAACTCTGACGGATCGATTAACGAATCGACATCATCACCTGAAATAATAATTCCCAGCCTGAATTTTTCAGCCTGCTGTTTTAATCGATTCCACTCCCTGATCTTCGAACGCCAGTATTTTTTCCATTCCCTGCTCTTTTCAAGGGAAATGCCAAAATATTTCCCGATAGACCTCAACCACTCGGCAGTCTGCCTTATCCCATAAGGTGATGGGAGCACAAGGGCATTTAAATTCCGGATCTTTTCTGCAATGATCCTGTTGTATGAATCGTGATAAATTTTAAAACAATTGACCACCTGTAATCTGGCTTTAAAAAAATCGGGCAGAGTGATTAAATCCACCTTCGGGAAAAGAATCGTATTGACCCTGATCTTCAAATACTGATCCAGCAGGTTGATAATTTCACCTGTGGCCCGGTCTTCTTCAAACCCTATAAGGTTAATGGCTCTTGGATCCGTTTTTTTCATTCTCCGGGATTTTAAAATATCCCATATGAGGTTCCCAAATTCTTTTCTGATATCATCCTTTTCTGAAGGGCTGTTATGCTGCCCTTCATATATTATCTTCAGGGACTTGTTCCTCTGTCTCAATTTTGTAATGAAAGAAGTCAGGTCGCTGCCAATAATTCTATTGATACATGTATCCACAATGGCCAGGGATATATCCTTTTTCTCAATGATCTTGATGATCTCTTCCATGATCTGAAACACCTTGGGATCACTGCCAAAAATAACCTCTTCCTCTTTGAATTCAATAAGACTGTTCGTTAACATGGTATTCCGGAACAAACGGTCTCTCTGTCTTTTATCCTTTCCGTTGGTTTCAAAATGCTGTTGTATTTTCTCCAGAAAAAAGGGATATTTATTATAGGTATTAAAGATCAGCCTTGCCGGCTCGCAAAGAAAAAGAGGATGATATCGCTGATAACATTCGATGTCACCGCATTTAATCCTCACATGGTCTTTATTTTCTTTGAATCCAATCTCACCGCACATTTGTTCCAATAAGGTATTATTCAGCAGAAACGTCTGGCTCATCTTTTCATTACCCCATTTTAAATATTCAGGGCGAAAAACTCTTTTCTTGTTATCCTGAATAACCGGCTTTGAATGATGAACAAGTTTATTATTATCGAAATAGACCCTGTTAAACAGGTCCGGCGGATCAAATTTATTAAGATTGTCATAAAGGATTGATACTATCTGTTCCATGGAGTTACTGACTTTATCTTTCCTGTATAAAATAATAAAACCATTTTTACAAATGAGAAACTGATACTTTGT
>JAFGFC010000176.1 GCA_016931325.1 Spirochaetota bacterium
ACGGATAACAGGTTGTTCCGGAATCTTTCCTACTACAACACATCGGAAGGAATCCGTATCGATAATAACTCCGACAGAGCAATCGTTCTCAATAATACATCATTCAGGAACGGTAAGGGGATTTTGTTTGATAACAATGTTGATTCCTGTATTCTGAGAAATAACATATCCCTAAGCAATAACAATGAAGGGATTCAGGTTGTCGTAGCGGGTGGTGTGACCAACAGCTATAATAATTCTTACGGCAATGGAGGAGGTAACAATTACGTCGGTACTTTCAGAGACGGTCCGGGAAGAATCAGTTCCAATGCCCGTTTCCTTTCCACGCACACGAATTCTTCTTCCTTTTTACGTTTATCTCCCACCAACAGTCCCTGCATCAATACAGGTTCTCCTGATGACCCCGTACCTCAAAAAGGCGGGAGCAGGGTGGATATGGGAGCTATCGAAGTCACGAACCAGCCTCCACAGGTTATACTCTTAACACCGGCTAATGACAGTATCAGTGGAACGAATATTGTTCATTTTAACTGGGAGCCTGCGACAGGCGGCACCCTGGGCATAACAAACTATAAAATTGAAATAGCCTCTGATATCAATTTTATTAATGTGGCTTTTTCAAATACAACGGCCGCCACTTCCTGCCAGGCCACTTTAAATGATGGCAAGTATTACTGGCATGTAAGAGCGAATGACAGAGCCGGTAACGCTGGACCATGGAGCCTCTCAAGAACAATCACTGTGGGCGCAGAGAAAACAGGCGCATTACAGGAAGGCGAGGCAAAAGCCTATCCTGTCCCCTGTCCGAGAAACAGGAATTTAATTCTGGAATACGGCTATAATTCCGGCAAGGTACTGGAGAAAGTGGATCTGACAGTATGGGACATCTTCGGGAACAAGGTCATTGATAAGAATGTACTTTTGGAATCCGCTTCCCCGGGAAAGACGGAATGGGACCTGAAGAACAGCCGGAATGACAAGACCATGCCGGGTGTATACCTGTACATGATAGAGATAAAATATGTTGACGGCAGTAAGGTTGATTCAGGTTATAAAAAACTGATCATAACAAAATAAGGGAGGAGAACCAATATGATCAAAAAAATATGGATAGTAATTTTAATTATGAGTATTCCTGTATTTATCTTCTCGGCGGGCGCGGCAAGCAGTATCATGAACCTGAACCCCATTGCCTATGACGCCGGTATGAACATTGCCTGTTACGGCAAAGCTGAATCACTGGAATCTCTGGTATACAATCCGGCCTATGCCTGTCAGAATGCTCACACTATCGGAATTTCCGGTGGCCTAATGGGACTTGATATAAATTATTTATCAGTGGCTTATCTGGGAAAATCTCCCTTTGGCAGGAATGTAGGATGGGGCGGTGTGTTTAAATATTTAAGCACAGGTTCAATCCAGGGATATAATGAAACCGGCACGGCAACAGAGACCATTGCCTTATCTGATTTTGCCTTTTCAGGCGTATTCGGCTGGAAGCTGAGCGATAATTTTAACCTTGGGACCAGAATCAATGTGATCAATGAAAAGATAACAGAAAGCAGCACCGGATATGGTTTTGATTTGGCCGGAGGAATGAAAACAACGCTTTTTAAACAGACTTCGCTTAATTTCGGAGTGACCCTGTTAAATGTCTATTCCGAGCTTTGGGATGAAAGACAGCCCATAGGGATAGGGGCCGGTCTTGTCCTGGACACGAAACTGGCGGAGAAAAAAGCCCTGGACTACGGGATCGGATTAAAACTGGATGAAACCGAAGACTTTGAAATAGGAGGCTCGGTCAGATATTCAGGAATATTTCATATGGGCAGTAATGAAATGGATTTCAAAATAGGCGCAGGTTATTATTATTCTAATGACATAGAACTGTTGCATGGGATCAAAGCCGGTATTTTGATCGGTTTTCTGAAAAACATGCATGCAGGATATGATTTCCTTTTCCGGCCATGGGGAACAGAGAACAGGATATCTCTTTCCTATACGATAACGACTATTTAAACAGCAGACACTGAGTAGAGTTCGATGGATCAAATATCCAATCGAATCCTCATTTTAAGACATTTAAACGGGCTTGATAACCTTTCAGGTCAGGCTACGCTCTCCCTTCGGGAGGGTGCGCACTAAATCAAGCCCCTGCAATAATTTAAATTTTATGACAGTCTCTGGTTTAAATAAAATTTTTTATTTCCTGTTTCTCGGGATGCGAGAATGAGTGTAACATTAAAAGATATTTCAAAAGTGGCGGGCGTTTCCATTGCCGCTGTTTCCCGGGCCCTCAACGGAAAAGATAAAGAAATTAATTTCAATACGAAACAGAAAATACTGGAGGCCGCGGAAAAATTAAATTATAATTTCAGAGAAAAAAAAGCCATAACGAGCCGGAATATCGGTATTGTTTCGCAATTTTTGTTGGCACGGGGTGTTTTGAAAAAACGGTCAGCCGGTTTTTATAATATATTATTCGGTTTTATAGAGAAATGGCTCCGTTTTTATGGATATAATACCTTTTTTTCCTCTTATGATGAGGAAGAGATCAAACAGGGCAAAGTCCTGCAGATCATCAGGGACCGCATCATAACCGGGTTGCTTATTATCGGGCCGGTCAGTGAAAATTTCCTGGACATTCTGAAAAAGCATAAAATACCTTTTGTCCTGATCAATTATAGAATAAAGAGCGGTCATTATAACACCGTCTGTTCCAATGACTTTGCCGGCGCCTATAACCTTACCAGATATCTTATCAAACTCGGCCACCATAAAATAGCCTTTATAAAAGAAGATTCTGATGATTCCAGTTTCAGTGAAAGGTTCAGAGGCTTTTTAGAAGCCTTCATAGAAAAGGAAGGCCATTTTGACAAGGAGATGGTGGTGACGGAAGCGTATAACGCGAATATCGGATATAGATCTATTATCAATCTTTTCAAGAAATCCGTTCGCCCGACGGCTGTCTTTGCCGTCAACGATTATATCGGCATGAATGTGGTCAAAGCCCTGAAAGATCTGAAATTACAGATCCCCGGAGATGTAAGTGTCGTGGGATTCGATGCCGGTGATGATCTGCCCATTGATCCTCCCCTGACCTCGGCCAAAGTTTACGAGGAAGAGATGGCGAAAGTGGCCGTGGAAAGACTTTTAAAGATCATCAGGGAGGATGTTCCAGCCATGGATATATGCCTGTCCACCCCTATTGTACACGGCAGTTCCTGTGGTCCGAAAAAATAGTACCAAATTCAAAACAGGATATTAAATTAAAACGAGGTATACTATATAATAGCGGTTCTTTATTGCCGACAGTTATTTAAAAAGGCGGTATGGAATGAAAAAATACTGGGTGTGTATCCTGTTATTGTGCGTCCGCAATGTCTTCTCCCTTGATATGAATAATATCCAGTTCTGGAAATATAATCAAAATCCCATCCTTATGATGTCCGGCTGGTTATGGGAATCACGATGTGTTTATCATCCCGCGGTTATAACCAATAACGGCCTGTTCTACATGTTCTATCGCGGCCAGGATTGGAGGAACAGGCTTGACCCTCAGTGGTATCTGTCTTATGGCATTTCAGGGATAGGACTGGCCACAAGCAGCGATGGCCTAAATTTTACAAGAATGACCAATATTAATCCTGTTATCAGGACCAATGGATACGGAACGTATGATGAAAAAGGATGTGAGGATCCGAGAATAGTCAAGATCAGCAACAGATATTACATTACCTATAATGGATATTGCAGAACAACGGTAGGGCCCGAGATCAAAATATGCCTTGCCAGTTCTTCCAATCTGACCAGCTGGGTCAAGCATGGAGAGATAAGCGGGGATGGCACATTTGACAATAAAAAACACGGCGCCATCCTGCCAATCAAAGTTAATGGAAAATACTGGATGTATTTTGGCGACAGTGACCTTTACCTTGCCAGCAGCCCCAATGATCCGCCCGTATCAGCCGGCAACCCGTGGAGCGGCTGGACCATCGAAAACAGCGGCAATCCCATCATGACCAGACGATCAGGAAAATTCGATTCTCACGCCATTCGACCCGGCCCTTCGCCCATGCAGGACAGCGACGGGATACTCCTGATCTACAACGGCACCACGGATGACCCGAGTCTGGCCGGCCGTTATGTTCACACGCTTAAAACCGAAATAGGATGGGTTATTTTCAGTAATACGAATCCCGCTAAAATAAAAGAGCGATGCGAAGAACCGATCCTCAGTATCACAAAAAAGTACGAGCAGCTGGGAAATGTGTATAACAGCGTGTATGCCTCGGGCTTTGCGAAAGGCAGCACCAATCATCATCTTTACTACAGTTGCGCTGACTGGTGTATCGGCGTGGCCACCGGCGGCACCAACATCCAGGCCATACCGCGAACCTATTACGTGAATGACGAAAGCACGGTGGGTGATACCTGGTGCACAGCCCCGGGAAATGACCTCAATGATGGATTAAGCACTAATTCCCCCATGAGGCAGATCAAAACCGTTTTTGAAACCTATCCCTTATGCGGAGGAAGCGAGATCAGGGTGGACAGGGGGAGTTATTCCGGTGGCGATATGTATATCAACAGCATAAATAAAGGAGGTGAAACTAACTATTTAATAATTCGTGGTATTGGCAATAATCCTACAACAGGAAGCGTCATTAATGCGGGTGGGTCAAGTACTGAATGCTTTAAAGCAGAAGACAGTAACCATGTAAAAATCATTGATCTGCATTGCAAGGCTGCCACAGAAAATATTATTCTGCTGAACCATTGCTCGAATGTCATTATTTCAAATTGCTGGATAAAACAGAGTTCCAAGCATGGGATTACATTAATAAATTCCACTGATAATAAAATTATCAGGAATAAAATTGGTGATAGCAGCGATGCCAATGGGAATGACGGTATTTTCATGGAAAATTCCTGCAATAATTTGATCTTCAAAAATGAAGTATGGAATAATGGCTGGGCCGGCCTGGATATGCGAAACTCCAGTTCCAGCAATACGATCCTGTCCAACGACATCCACCATAAT
The DNA here is from genome assembly GCA_016931325.1 of Spirochaetota bacterium. Taxonomy (GTDB): domain Bacteria; phylum Spirochaetota; class JAHITG01; order JAHITG01; family JAFGFC01; genus JAFGFC01. Next base: position 5,045 of record JAFGFC010000176.1, read on the forward strand.
AACGAAGAAGGCACAAAGGTCCATAAAGGCGGCGGCAACGCGTCAATATATAACAAAATCGCGGGCAACAAGATCTATAATAACAACGACAGCAATGGCGCGGACAAGGGCGGCATCCGCATCATTGAGAATTCCGATCATTCAGAGCTCAGAGATAATCAGGTCTATTTAAATAAAAGAGAGTGGAACATAGGCATAAGAAATGCCAGAAATTGCGTTATAAGCAACAATACGGTGTATAACTGCGTGGATGCCGGTGGAGGTGAACGGGTCGGAATGGGGTTCTGGAATGTGACGAATACTCTTATTTGTGACAATGAGATATACGGCAATCCCTATGACGGGATCAAGATGACAGATGATTCCCTGTCCAACAGGATAGAATATAACAGGGTGTATAACAACAGCCAGCATGGCATCCTGATCAATGTCAATTCAACGGATAACAGGTTGTTCCGGAATCTTTCCTACTACAACACTTCAGAAGGGATCCGTATCGACAATAACTCCGATAGGGCCTTGATCATAAATAATACTTCATTCAGGAATGGTAAAGGTATTTTGTTCGATAACAATGTTGATTCCTGTATCTTGAGGAATAACATAGCCATAAGTAATGCCAATGAAGGGATCCAGGTGGCCCAAAGCGCTGAGGTGACCAACAGCTATAATGATTCCTATGGAAACGGGGGGGGAAATTACGTGGAAAGCTCTGGTGGCATATTCCGGACAGGGCCGGACAATTTAAGCGTTGATGCCCTCTTCCAGTCCACTGACACGGGCTCACCTTCTTTTTTATGGATATCCTCGAACAGCCCTTGCACGAACAGGGGCTGTCCTTCTGACCCAATCCCCCCGGGAGGAGGCAGCCGGGTCGATATCGGGCGTTTTGAATACATGACGAACGGGAGCGGGTGCGTTTTCTTTGTTCCGCCTGTGAATCAGCCGGATGAAAGAAAAGCTTATCTGGATATTTTTGAACCCGGAGATGCATTATCCCCCGGTCTCTGTTTCATCACCTGTACTGGAAAGAAGCAAGATTCCGTCTTGACATTTATATATAAAACTTTTTAGACAACTGGGGCTGTCTAAAAAGTCGATTTTTGGTTTAAAATGTAGGGATTCAATGGATCAAAGATCCATCAAACCTCTACTTTAAGACAGCCTCTTATTATAAAGTGATGAATAGCATGCGGATAAAACTAAAAACAATATTCATCTTCCTGTTCTTCTGCGCGGACCTGTTCGCTTCCTTCACCCTGGAGGAATTCACCAATCTTGTATGGCACCGGTATCCTGATGATACGAATCCCAGTCCCATCATGCTCCCGACAGGCACGGGTTTTGATTCCTATGCCGTGTTCAACTGCGCTATAACAATCAAGGACGGCCTGTATTACATGTTCTACCGTGGTGAGGACTGGGACGGGAGATGGGACGGAGGTGATAAAGGAGGGCCTTCTAAAATAGGTCTGGCTACAAACAGGAGTTTATTTGACGGCTGGGAAAGATATTCCGATCAGCCGATTCTCGATATTACCGAATGGTATGAACACTGGGCAGACCACCCCACATGCGGCGGACTGGAAGACCCCAGAATATTTAAAAAGGACGGCGTATGGTATCTCACCTACACGGGTTATTACGGAGCCACGGAGACCTGCATCGCCACTTCACAGGATCTTTTTAACTGGACAAAACACGGGCCTTTCTGTCCCCAGAAAAACGCGGTCATACTTCCCATACCGGTAAAGGGCAAATACTGGGCCATTTATGGCACTTCTGACTTTGGGTATGGCTGGTGTTATGTGTATGACGATCTTACTAAAAAAGCCAACTGGCACTGGTCCTCGGATAATGCTTTTATGACCAAAACATACGACAGTTCTCTTTTTGATGAAATGATGCTGGAAAGCTCGGCGCCTCCGGTGATATGTGAAGACGGCATATTTTTTCTCTATTTTGGCAAGAACATGAACTATGTCCACTGTAATGACTCCGGATACGTCAAGTTTAACGATGTTCACGCGTGCAATCCGCACACGCATTTCTGCAACCCTCCCGGCGGCCACCATCCCGAATCCGGAGGACTGTACGGGCTGGGCTGGGCGTTAGCTCCCCTGGATGACTGGGACCAGGTCAGCTGGAACGACGGGTTAAAGGGAAAGCTGTTGAAAAGAGCAAGGAAAGCCTTTTTCGATCCGGGTGATACAGTCCTGTGGGAACACAGCGGGCAGGTGTACAACGCGGTTTTTGGCGAAAGTTTATTGCGGGTCATAGAGAAGACGAACAATAAATTCAGGGAAAGATGGTATTTTCATTATGGCGGGGCTGATACCTTTATGGGAGTCATATGGGCCCAGACCCCGGACACAAAAAAAATATTAAAATATCACCTGCCTCTTTTTGAGCCCACCTTCACAGCCGGATTTGAACAGGATGCGGTCTATAATCCTTCCGTTTTAGAGGAAGCCGGTACCATCGAAATGATCTACACCGCAAGAGAAGGCACAATAAAAAGACTGGCCAGAGCGCATTCCGTTGATGGAATAAATTTTATCAAAGACGGGGTCGTGCTCTCCCCTTCCGCGCCCTGTGACTTTGCCGGTGTTGAAAATCCCGGCCTGTTTAAAACAGGGAGCCGTTATTATCTGACCTATAACGGCGAGGACGCCGGCGCCAACAAATATAACATCTGCCTGGCTTCTTCACCGGATCTGAACACATGGACCAAATATCAGGAGATCCTGAAACAGACGAATTCCTGGTGCAACGCCAAGATACAGAACGGCTTTATCGTGCCACAGAAAATTAACGGAAAATATGTCATGTACTTTCAGGGAGAATCCGAAGCGTGGAAGAGCAAGATCGGAATGGCATACTGCGACTCTGAGGCTTTTACCAATATCAACAACTGGTATGAAGCCGGCTCTCAGCCAATTCTTTTACCGCGTTCGGGCTATTTTGACAGTGAAGGGTTGAGACCGGCTGCAACCCCCGTGGTCCTGAGCGACAGGATCCTGCTTTTTTATAACGGCTGGACAGACAATCACAGGATCATGATGGGATGGGTGGCTTTCAGTCTGGATAACCCCGGCCAGGTCATTGAAAGATGCGCCAAACAGATCATCATGCCCACAGAAATATTTGAGGGAGCCGATGAGGTGGGTACATGCGGTTTTGCCCTTTATACGGGTAACACCGGTTATATTTATTACGGGGGGGGCAAAAAATGCGTTGCTCTGGCTCTGGTTAATGATATCCCCGGCGCTTTCGGCTCAGGCACGATACTGTCTGTCCCTCAATGGGTCTGGGCCAGGGCTGTTTCATCGGATACCCTGGATTTGAAATGGTATGACCTTTCCAATGAATCCTCCTATACCCTGTTCAGGAATACCGTGAACGATACCAATACAGCCACAAATATTGCGGGGCTGTCCATCAATCAGACCAATTACGGCGATACTCCGCTGGCTCCCAATACCAAATACTATTACTGGCTGAAATCATATAATCTTTCCGGTTCATCAGGTTTTTCCGCTGTCATCTCCAACACGACCCTTTCGCCGGCTCTCCCTCCTATTCCGCAATGGATCTCGTCCACACCTGTGTCTGATTCCCGGATAGACCTTTTGTGGAGCGATATATCGAACGAAACCTCCTATACCCTCTTTCGGAGCACATCCGCTGACACGAATACAGCGACCAATAAAATAGATATAGCTTATAATATAACCAATTACAGCGACTCGACACTGAAATCCAATACCTTATACTATTACTGGCTCAGGGCCTGTAACTCACTGGGTTGTTCGGGGTTCTCGTCTGTTATTTCCAATATCACCTTTACAGTACCGGGAATGGAAATAGTGCCTAAATTTGTGGCCGGTTTGAAACTGGAAAAATCAGGCAACAATAACATTATATCCTGGTCCCCCGTAACAAGGAACAGAGATAACTCGATGATAGCGGGAACAGGCGCAGGCCAGCTCGATTTTTACAGGATCTGCCGGGGTGAATCAGAAAACGGTCCCTGGGATGAGTCGGGAACAACTCTGAATCTCACCTACCAGGATACTGTATCCGGCAATAAGGTGTATTATTACAAAGTCACGGCTGTTAATAAAGGAGGCCATGAAAGCGCAAGCCGGTTTGTTCTGGATTCTTCTGAGAATAGAAATACCATCATGTTAATCGATGACGGGACCAGTTGTTCAACAGCAAAAATCACACTGGCTTATGACCAGGCGAAAATGTTGCTTGGCGCGTATAATAAATATAAAGATGACCTCTGGATGCATGTGGATAAAATATCAACAGGCGAAGAGGATGTGGTGGCTTATTATAATGTTCAAATATTGAAATACTCGGATGATACGATGTTATCGGAATGGGAATTTGATGGTGATGCGCAATACAATTTTTATTATAAAAAAGATCCGACAACAGGGTATATTGAAAATACAAAGATGTTATTACTGGAAAATGCCGATCAATTCCTGAAAATATACAGGCACAACGGGATCGAGTGGGTCTTTCAGGGCGGGACCGTGAATAAGGCCGATCAATGTGTCATTCTCACTTCAAACAAAATCGATCGATTCGCGCTCATGGTAAAGAGACGTTCTGATGAATTCACGTTGACGCAATTGGAGCCGAAGAAAATATTCACCCCCTATGGCGAAGAACCTCATAATCAAATGAGATTTTATTTTGAGAATCCAAAAAAAGAGACCGCGAAATGTCAGATCTTCACCCTTCAGGGAAAAAAGATAAAGGAATTGCCGTTCAAGATGCTGGGTGATACGGACGGATATTTCTTCTGGGATGGGAAAGATGACAACAACGAAATGTGCGCTGGCGGTGTTTACATTTATCAGCTGGAATGTGCGGGTAAGAAGATCAACGGGGCCGTGGTTCTGGTAAAGTAATAGCCCGAGGAGGTAGAGCGATGAAAAATGTCATAATAATGATCATACTGTGTTTATTCTGGGCCCAGACCGGGACGGCTTCATTTGAAGACACCGGGTTTGGTGTGCGCTCATCAACGCTGGGTATAGGGTTTGTGGCCCTGAGCGATGACGCGGGCGCGATCTATTCCAACCCGTCAGGATTG
>JAFGFC010000028.1 GCA_016931325.1 Spirochaetota bacterium
AGTAGTACCCGTCCAGTAGGAATCACTCTGAACATTGAATGGATTTCCTAATGGTAATGCTGGATTATTTTTCCCATAATCTACTAGTGAAAGTAACTCTCTAGTATTTGGTAACCGCCAATCATTATATCCACCCACTGAACAATTTTTTGAATTAGTCACCGCAAAATTCCATACTCTTTGACCATATATATTACCATTTGTTGTCCACATTAATCCTGTTAAATTATCTGTAGCAGTCCCATCACCATTAATAATAAATCTTGTGCTCCCGTTCCAGCTGCCATCCGCGTTTGTGAATCCTCCTGTGTATCCTTTTCTTAAATCGCCGTCATCATTCTGAGTATAAGAAGTGATCTGTCCCGTCCTCTGAGGCAAATATTTCATCTCTAATGCGCCGGTAAATTCCGTTCCATTAGCTCCGTATCTGACCCCCTGCTGCACATGGGCCGGATTAGCCGGGATAAAGGTTCCTATGAGCCTTTTCCCGTCCGCTGTCCAGAACTCATAGTTAACAAGAACCTTGCCCTCTGTCGCATCTATTACAGCCGTGCCCTGATCCATTTTCACTATACCGACTTTTTCTTTATCCTCTTTCTCCATGCCAGAGCTTTTGTATAATATCCTTCCTTTTGTAAAGACCCCTGCTTTTAATTCAGCATCATGATAAAATTTCACAATAGATAGGGTTAAAAATAATATAAATAATGAAAAAACTAATTTTTTTCTGACCTTCATTTATTTATTCCTCCTTTTTTTCCTTTAATTCTTTTTTAGCTTTTTTTACCTGTTTCTTTATCTTTTCCATTAATTCTTTATCCGTGATATCAATATTTTCCCACTGCTTTATGGCATTCTTAACATCGCCTCTGTAATAAAGGTCAAGGCCTTCAAAATACAAGCCTTCAACCTTTTTGCGTTTTTCTTCAGATGATTTTTCTATTAATTTTTGTATACTTACCTCTTCCTCTGATTTTACCACCACGCCGACATTAAAGTAAAACGCGTACCCCATCCCGATGACCGTATCCATTTCCACGCTCTCATCACCGATAATAAAAGGCAGACTGACTCCTGCGTAGATGGAGCTTTGCCTGTAATTTATTACGTTAACAAGAAAATCAGGAGCGATCATATAGGCTGTCTTTTTCAAACCTTCGCCCTTTCTGCCCACCAGGTCGATACCCGCCCGGGCGCGTATAATGAATGTATCGCCCAGTGTCGTAAACCATATCAAAGAAGGTTCAATGGCATTAATGCTTACATCTGTTTCCGGATCCTGATAATACAAATAACCGCATCCTATCCCAAAATAATGATTCTTTGACAGACCATAGGCTTCATAAAGGCTTATCATATTGCCAAGACCTATATCCGTAACAACATAAAATTTTCGCATATAGGTCTCGTCTTCAGCCATTGCGTAACTAATAAAATTTAATATCAGTAATAATATAAGTACCATATATTTCATCTTTTTCACTACAATATACCCCCTTTTCAATAATAACCAATTTTATAATATTAATATTGTTAATCAAGTTTTTTATTTGGTCAACCTGGAGCCTTTCTTCACTTTTCCCCTGACAGCCATATTGGGGCCGATCAGGCTTTTATCCCCGATCACAGAACCGGCCGATATCACCACATTCACGCATAACCAGCATCGGTCCCCTATCCGGATGGGATTTTTTCGTAACTCTTTGCTGGAAACTCCATTCCCGTCAAATTTATGGTTGTAATCAATAAAGGTACAGTGTTGAGCTACATAGGTTCCCCTGCCAATCTGTAATTTGGACATCAGGTAGATCTCGGCATAAGGGCCGATATACGTATCCCTGCATATGATCAGCCTGGCATTTTTTTTTAAAAGCACCTGATAGTAAGGCCTGATAATCACATTATCCTCGATCCTTATTTCAGCGCCGGGTGTCATATACCATTTCCCCCTGCCGATCCTTACATTCTTTCCGATCTGAACATGACAACCAAAGCATTTTCCTTTTATTTTCAAGTATAGTGTATAAACCTTTTTTTCGAGAAAAAAGGAAATCTTCTGTCTCAGGCTGATTAAAAATAAAAAGAGTCTTGGTATTAATTTCATTATCATCTCTCCAGAATATTTTTTTTCTTTGGAACAAACAGCGTTTTAGCCGCGACATGGCTTCCAACCACAGAGAATGGTTTAATAATGGCTTCATCCCCTATCTTTACTCCGGGTAGAATAATGCTGTTCCAACCGATAAAAACCCCTTTCCCTATCTTTACAGGACCGACCCTGGGGGGATAGTTTCTGATATAATCTTTCAGGTCTTTGTCAACATTATAAATAGAGGTAAAGATATGAACATTGCCTCCCAGCAGGGTATAGTCATCTATATCGATGGTCATCTCTTCTGTTGGTCCCGCCATGAGGTAGGACCCGTTCTGGATCTTTACTTTTTTACCCAGAGAAATATTATTGGCAAATTGAATATTGACCCTGGCGTCGATCTTGGCGCCTTCACCCATGAATTTAAAACGCCAGTGTGCTATTTTTTTCCTTAAACAGGCATTATGCAAGAGCATACCAGTAACAAAAAAATCAGAACGGATATGTGGATATTTTGGCAACAGCTGTTTTATGGATTCAAACATGATGCTTTTGTCAAGCCCTCAGGATAGCTTTCATTATCCTGTCCTGGGCTTTACTGTCCGTGTTATAGGCTATGGTGCTGGCGCTCTTTTGAAGATCTTTTTCGTATTTTTTAAATTCTCCTTTGAGCATTTTATCAATGGCTGAGGTAAGAGAATCAAAATCATTTAAAAGCAGAACGCCTTTCCAGGATAGAACCGATTTCAGATGCTCCCGGTCCGAAAGCCTTGTATTTTTCCCGGGAATAACATGGCCCCGCCTGTCCAGGCCAAAATTGATCATCAAAGAAGGCTTTTTAAAAAGGGCAAACTCAACCGCCATGGTGGACAAGACAGAAATGACGCCGATACAGGCATTGATCATGTTGGGATAATGCAGAAGATTACTTTTATCCGTAAAGAAATCCTGTTCGTTCATTTCTATTTTCTCAAGGATCTTTTCATCAATATAAACATTGCTGTACTTTTTCAGATCGTTTATATTGAATTGTTTGATCGCCCTGGGGTGTGGCCTGTACCAGAATAATACATCAGGATTTTTATCAAGATAATATTGAGCCAGTTTTTGAACGATCAGAGGCTCCTCAGCAAATTTGGAAAATGTGGTGCCGGCGAACATGATCACTTTTTTAGATGCCGGTATTCCTCTTTTTTTTAAGAATTTCTTTCTCTTCTCTATCAATCTTTTATCAAAGTACATATCAAAATGAGGAGTGCCCGTGATCTCGATCTGGTCTTCCCTGAAACCATGTTCCCGTATGGCTGATCGTTTATCCTCCTCACCCCAGACCAGAAGATTGTCTGGCTTGTGCAAAAAAAGCCCTTTGGTGGTCAAATTGTCCCAGCTGGCCACGAACATCATGGTCCTGATCCCCTTCTGTCTGGCTGCTTTGATAATTTCAATATCCAGTGTTTCATGGATCACGGTAGACGAGAATACCAGATCGGGCTTAAACCGGTCGAGTAATTGTACGGCCTTTTCTTGAAGGGGAAAATAAGATTCCATCTTTCGTATCCATTTTTCCAGATCAAGAAAAGAACTGGCCAGGATCAAAACAAGGGCTTTGAGGGTATTCTTCAGGCGATGAATATTTTTTGATAATACCAAAAGTTCCCGTATTTTATGCCTGTAGGTAGAGTTCATATTTTTGCGGCTGATCATGCTGGCCAGTCTGAAGAAAGTCAATGCATTCTTTCGAAATTTCGATCCCTGGTAATGATCGATGTAGTCTACCCTGGCATTCTTCCTGATCCTGTTACTCAGCTCTGGTTCATAGCGTTCGGGGATCATTAAAAGTATTTCGGCCTTTGTCACGAACCGGTCAACAAAGCCGCTGGTAAGAAAATTACGTATGTGCAGAGCACTGGGAAGAATGAATAAGATCCGCTTTTTTTTCATTTTTTATCGATTATCGCCCCAACGGCCTACAAATCGTTTATTCGCCTGGCTCTCTTCTTCATCCAGCCAGTTTTCATTTTTCTTGATCTCTTTTCCAAGCATTACAGCTAATTTGTCCCGGTATTGAACGATTTCTTTGAGTTGACATGGCAACAGGTCCCATGGCTTGGCCCGGCCGGGTCCGTTCTCGCCCAGTTTCAGGTGAGTTTCAATGATCGAAGCCCCATGGTCCATCGAAAATTTGACCACATCCACATCATTGACATGATTACTGTATCCCACCCTTGCGTAATTTTCCTTTAACCACAGGAACTTGTGCATCCATGCTTTTTCCAGGGGTGTCGGATACAGGGACGTTGCGTGCAGTAAAGTGGCATGGATATGATTCTTCTCTAAAAAATGAATACACTTTTTTATTTCATTGATCGTGTGCATGCCCACGGAAATAATAAGATGGTCGAAATGCCGGGCCAGTTCTTCAAGCATGGAAAAACTCAATACATCAGGGCTGGCGACTTTAATCTCTTTCAATCCAAGGGTTTTCAGAAAATTAATCCGGCTTTTACTGAAACATGTTGTTAAGAAATCGACTTTGTGCTTTTTGCACTCGTCTATTAACAGGGAATGGTCCTTATCACTCAAACTGGTTTTTTTGATCCAGTCTGCCAGGGAATCATCCTTATCCACAAGGTCCTCATATCGTGATGATTGAAATTTCACGCCATCCGCGCCGGCTTCAGCGCTGACCCTTATAAATTCTTTGGCCAGGTCCATATTCCCGGCATGATTACTGGCGATCTCGGCTATGATCCTGCACTTGATATTTTTCTTCATATCCGGTCCTCTTTGATAATTATTGAAATAACCTTATTAATTTATTTCTTACTTTTCTCAGGTTCAGTATCTTGAAGAACAGATTCAATATTTTATGCAACTTTGTCTCTTTCTTATGGGGACGCCTGTCAATACCGAATTCAGTTAAATTCCTGAAATACCAGCTGTAGAATTTCTTGAATACGTATTGATATATCCTGTTTTTATAAATCGATCGTATGGTCAAAAGCCAGATCAACCAGTAGGGCACTTCCAGGTTCCTTTGCATCATATAGAGCATATTGAAATACGTTTCTTTCAGGGTCATGGTGGATTTGTTATACCATTCATACGGATCCTTTATGCTACCCTCCCTTACGCCTCTGTAGAACAATTCGGTCCCGGGGTATAAATTCAGAGAATAGATGCTCAGGGTGAAAGGCCTGGGCAATTTTGATATAAATCTGAGGGACGTGACAATATCCTTGTCCTTTTCCCATGGATTATCCGTAATGAACATATATCCTAATTTTGATATCTTTGACCTGTTAAAGATATCTGCCGCCTTCAATATCTGTTTATCTGTTTCAGGCCTTTTGTAGATCACATTTCTTACATAAGGGCTGCCGGATTGTATCCCCATCTTCACGAATTGGAACCCTCCGCTTAAAAGAAGTTTGAACTTTTCTTCGTTGACCGCATTGGGAATGACCCCTGAGGAGGTAAACGGTATGTTCACTCTCTTCTTCCACTCGGACACAAATTCCTGCAGATACTCCATGCGCAAGGACATCACTGTATCGTCTCTGAACATGACCTGATGGGGCATGCCAAACTGGTTTTTAATATGCTCGATCTCGCTGATAACATTATCAACACTTCTGATCCTCAAACGCCGGTTATCCTCGGCATTATTGGAACAGAACGTGCATTTCATGGGGCAGCCCCTGGCGATCATAGTGGGATACGTATGCACAAGATATTTTATAATATCATTCTGATCAACCTGCCTTATCTTTTTATTATCAATTAAAAAAACATCTTCCGGGCCATAGTATGGAAAAGGAAGCGAATCCAGGTCACTGTGATAAAACCGGGCCATCGTTCTCTCGCCTTTTTTAAACCAGAAACCCTGGAGCTTCTTCGGGTTCTCTCCTCTGGCAAGATAATCGGCATATTCTTCCACCCCTGATTCCCCTTCTCCCAGACAGACCGATCAAAGATGAACCTTTGCACATCTCTAATAACTGCTCTACCACAGGTGCGGAAAATTCCAGACATCCCGGAGTATC
>JAFGFC010000177.1 GCA_016931325.1 Spirochaetota bacterium
AAAGAATCCGGCCAAGAGCAGGATGCTTATCGGGTCGGATTCCCACGGATGGAAAGAATCCGGCCAAGAGCAGGATGCTTATCGGGTTGGATTTGCCATGGATGGCAGAAATCCAACCAAGAGCAGGATGCTCAACTTATTTAATATCGTCTTTAGAAATATTGTTGACTTTTCATATAAAACGGATAGATTGTTCGAGAAAAACAAACAAAAGGAGTGCATTATGGTTAATTACAAGGATTTAGGGTTTGTCAATACAAAATCAATGTTTCAGAAAGCCATGAAAGGCGGTTATGCCATTCCAGCCTATAATTTCAATAATATGGAGCAGCTGCAGGCTATCCTCATGGCCTGTGCAGAAAGCAATTCTCCAGTTATTTTACAGGTATCCAAGGGTGCCAGGAGCTATGCCAATCCTACCCTTTTACGCTATATGGCGGAAGGGGCTGTTCAAATGGTCAGGAAAGATCTTAACAGTAAGATCCCTATCGTTCTTCATCTCGATCACGGAGATTCCTTTGAACTGTGTCAATCGTCTATTGAATACGGATTCTCTTCCGTTATGATCGACGGGTCTCATCTGCCTTATGACGAGAATGTGGAATTGACCAAAAAAGTAGTTAATTACGCTCATAAACATGATGTAACGGTAGAAGGAGAGCTGGGTGTTCTGGCAGGGATCGAAGAACATGTCCAGCATGAAAAATCCAATTATACTGATCCCAATGATGTGGAAGATTTTGTGAAAAAGACCGGTGTGGACAGCCTGGCCATCTCAATCGGCACATCCCATGGGGCTTATAAATTCAAGGTTAAACCGGGTGAAAAATTTCCGGAACTGAGATTTGATATTCTATCTGAAGTAGAAAAAAGGATCCCCGGATTCCCCATCGTTCTTCATGGTTCTTCTTCTGTACCCCAGGAATATGTAGAGATGTGTAATAAATACGGCGGCCAGATGGCAGGCGCGACGGGTGTACCGGAAGATCAGTTAAGACGGGCTGCAAAATCAGCCGTCTGCAAGATCAACATTGATACGGATGGCAGGCTTGTCGTGACAGCCAAGATCAGACAGGTATTTCATGAAAAGCCATCCGAATTCGATCCCAGAAAATATCTGGGTCCTGCCAGGGACGCATTAAAAGAACTTTTAATACGCAAGAATAAGGAAGTTTTAGGGAGCGCTGGTCAAGGATAGTTATTCCATAGCCTAGTCAAATATATACTTTTATTTAAAATCCATCAGATCGTCCATGGACAAGACAGTGCCTTTCTTTTCTTTCTCTTCCTGTTGTTTCCTCAATTTCTCCGGTAAATAAACATCATTGTAATACTCGGCCAGTTTAAAGATCTCGTCTTCTGAGAACTCTTCTCTTATCTTGACCTGCAGATTATAATCTTTTTCTGTCAAACCGCGTCTTATGATATGGATGATATCACTAATGGTCTGGACAAAATGCTTTGTATAAATGATCATGAAAGTAAAGACAAGGATCACAATAATAAAAAAAGATTGAAGATTAAAAGCTGATATCTGTTTATTAATATCCACGACGGAGACAAAGAGACGAAAGGAATCATTCTCGACAAGCAGATAATCATCCATCCGGTAAAATTCATTAAATTTTTCCTCCGATATCCTTGAAAAGACCAAGAGGTCCTCATAATGGGCCCGTAATATCTTCACATCACCGGAAAAGAGCTTGTACATTAAAGGCCGTAAAGGGATCTCCATGGTATTGTTTATATTCTTAATGCTCTGTATCATATTATTGTAGCTTTTAGTCCGGCTGTTTAACGCCCTCTCAAAGGTTTGCCCCGTAAAAAAAGACGATATGACCAAAACAATAATAATGGTAAAAACAGCTGTGGTGGCGATCGTGGACGTATGGCGTTGAGCCATCTTTGATTCGGCATTATGGATCTTGCCGAATATCTTCATGATCCTGATAAGCCTCAAGATCCGGGTCACACGGATGGCTTTAACGATCTTGAGGATATTCAGTGTGGCAATGGCGCCGGCTCCTTCTTCCATCCTTCCGCTGAGGAGGAGGTAAACTCCCGGGCCTGAATTAAACAAAAGAAGAGGGATGGAACTCAAGAAATCAACCCACCCTCTCCCGTATAACCAGTATCTTAAGACCTGCCCTTTTTTATTGGCCAGAAGGGTCCTGACAATAAACTCTATAGAAAAGATCAGGTCGAATAAAAGTCCTGTCAAAAGCAGCATATTCCTGGCAGGGATACTCCAGTGCTGATACCGGCTGTAATCATCCAGAAAGGTCTGAACAATAACAAGGAAGATGGCAACGAGAATAAAATTTTCCCATATTTTTTTACTCTTCATGCATTAGTCCCCTTACCAGTTATTATCACCGGCAATTCGATAAAGTTCATCAATCATTCTTCGGTTATATCCGTTAAATTCTGCATTTTTTCTGGCAATATTGAACCAGCTCTTATCCGGTGACTCGGCGCCCCGGTCGATCTTTTTATATGGCTTGTAATCCTGGTACCGTGCGGTAAATATATAAATGAATCGAGCGCTGGCATCTTCCAGCTCGGTCATCTCTTCCGGAACATTAGATTTAATGGCCATTTTCATTATCTTATCGCTTACGGAAGGCAGGTTCACTTTTATTTCAGCGATCAACTTGTCCATGAACTGGCCTAACATCTTGGCTGATTTTCTGACTTCATTCACACTGGCTTTTTGAGGCGGCCCGTCTTTGGGCGTAAAATTGATCTTCATGTAAGCCACATTTTTTATTAGCATGATGATCTTCAAATAGTGAATATATTCTTCGGGTTTCAGGTTCATTTTCTGGACCTTGGTCAATTCATTAAAAACGAATTCCCTTCTTTCAAAGATCTGGGGAATATACTTTTCAAGCATATTGTATTTAAAGATATTGTATACACTATTAAAATTATATCGAATATCCTTATGGGTAAGGACGGTTTTCACAAACTCTACGAACTTGTTTTTATAAAAAGAAGCTCCGACTGAATCAGCCTCTGAAACTTTATTGATAACCCCATAGTTGATATTATTATTTAAATATTCAATTAATTCCGGCAGGATGGAATCCAGAATTCTTTCTCTGAGATCAACGAGAATTAATTGCAGAGCCTCATCCCAGCTGAGATCAGGAAAGAACTGTGGTGATTTAAACGTCTGCTTTAACTGATTCAGGTTCTTGGAAATGAAATTTATGATCAGATTCTCCGCCACGAGAGGCGGCTCGATCTTGATATCAGGATTATTCAACAGATGAGTGACAAATCCTGTGACTTTCTGCTTTTGTGTTTCTGATGCCATTGATAACTATATTAATAAATAATAAAACTCAAGTCAATTAAAAAAAGGATAGTTTCATTTTTCCCGTTTGCTTTGATAATACGCTTCGACGGTTTTTCTTAAATTGGATTTTATATTCTGATCAGGTCTATAACCCAGTTCCCCCATAATCTTCTTGGGTACGAAATGAAATTCGCTGGTCACCAGGGCCACTCTATAGGCTGTTACAAGTGGCGGGGTCTTCATCCTCAGAAATTTATAGACCGATTCAGATAAAAAAGCCACAACAAACCCGAGCCAGCGGGGAATATTGATCCAGGGGAACCGCGCTCCCAGAAGGTCACAGAGGATTCGGGTGTATTCCGCCCAGCTGATCTTTACATTATCCGTGATAATATAAGTCTCACCAAGGCTTTTCTTTGGTTTTTTTAAAATAAGAAGAATAGCCTGTAACAGATTATCGATATAAAGAGGTGATAAATAATGTTTTCCTGAATCTCCAACAGCGTACTGCCATTTTAAAATCGCTTCTATCATGGGATAGGTCATGGTCCTGTCATTCGGGCCATAGATCTGACCCGGTTGAATGATCGTGGCGTTGAGATGGAATACATTCATAAAGTGGCAGACGGTCCGCTCCCCCTCCAGCTTGGAACGGCAATAATAATATTTATTCTGGATAACAGCGGTACGTTCATCAGCATTGATCCGTTTATTAAACCCGTACACGCTGATGGAACTGATATGAATAAGATGTTTTATCCTGTGTTCCAGAGCCAGTTCACACACATTTTTAGTTCCCGTGATATTCACCTGGCAGAATTGATGATACCGCCCCCAGTCACTGGCATAGGCCGCTGCATGAATGACTATTTCAACTTTTTTAAATATGTCTCTCAGGGAATCCTTATCTCTCACATCTCCGAAAACAAGGTTTATCTTTTTAAAAAATGGCCGAAGGTAGGTGAGGTCGCTTGTTTTACGCACAAGAGCGTAAACTGAGAATCTATTCTCCAGCAATATCCTGACGATATTACTTCCAACAAAGCCGTTGGCGCCTGTTACCAGAACTTTCTTTTTCATTTTTACAAACCGGTCTTTTCAGAACAGATGCTCAAATTCAGAAAACACGTATGGAAAAACAACATAAAAAAGCATGGACTTTTTTATCTGCGAAACAGAGATCGCTTCGTTTTCTGTATGAGTATCTTTGACCAGGCCGGGTCCAAAACCAAATGTGGGGATCTTTAGTTTACCCATGCTGATCGATCCGCTTGTCGGGATTTCCCAGAAATCCAGTTTCGGATTTTTATTATAGACCATATTATATGATTTCACAGCGGTTCTTATCAGCTTTGATTTTTTTTCAATGGTCCAACCCGGAAGATATTTTTCATAATCGATCATATATTCTTTATAGGAATGACCCTGAAAACGTTCCAGTTCCACCTCAATATTGCCGAATTTCTTGAAGAACTTTTTAATTTTTGAAACCAGCGCATTCAATACTTCTTTGGGGCTCGTCTGTATATCCAGATATATTTCACAGAGAGAAGGGATGGTATAATCATCAGGATTCTTTGTCACAATACCCGTGATGGCTATTTTATTCTTTCCGGTGATCTTGTCGGTCTTTAAATTCCGGTCCAATTTTTTGATCTCTTTTATTACCTTAAAACTGGTGGCGATCGCATTTTTATGGGAAGGCCCCAATCCGCTGTGAGAGGCTTCTCCATAGACACTCAGCTTGATCTGAAGGTGTCCCTTCTGCGCAATATGAATATTTCCATTAGTGGGGGCGGTAATGAGGACACATTGTGGTTTGAGCTGTTCATTGACCAGTAAATGCTCCAAGCCCACTCCAGGACACTTTTCAAACATAACGGTCCCGGCAATAAAAAGGGAAACATTTCCAAACAGCTTTAGTTTTTTCAATATGTAAGCGGAATAGAGTATAGCAGCGAACGCCCCTTTTTGATCAACACTGCCCCGGCCATATACATAATTATTTTTTACAACTCCCCGAAAAGGTTCAGTATTCCAAAGCTTGGTCGCATAAACGTCCAGAACATCAATATGCGACTCCATCAAAATGATCTTTTCACCCTGACCGATCCTTCCTATAACATTACCTATCCGGTCAATGTAAATCTCATCGAAGAGGCATTTTACCATCTCCTTCTTGATCCGGCTGACAATATTTGTTTCATTCCCGCTTAAAGAAGGGATTTTGATCATATCGGAGAGAAATTTAAGGACTTCAGGCATATTCTTATCAATTAATTTGCCGGCTGCCTTTATTTTTTCCTGTATGAGATCTTTGGTGTTCATACGATAACATATTATAATCTATTTAAAAATAATTTCAATAAAATTCTTGAAATTTCACCAGCTTGTAAGGAAAAATCAAGCTTAGAACCTGTCCCCTGAAAAATATAATGTCTTTTTCTTTATATCTTTCCAGTTGTATTTTCTATTTATATCTCTGACCATGAATCCTTTTTGGTTATTGGTGGAATAATTTTTGCAGAATCTTTTTAACACCTTTACAGGCGTATAATGATCATTCCCGCAGTTTATATAAATTTGATTTTTTTTGGTCTTAATTAAAACAAAGGCAAGCAATTTTGTGAAATCATCACCGTTGTTTTTTCTGTAGCTGCCATATTCACATATTCCAATCTTATCTTTTTCTTCTTTTATGGTAATATAAGCCACCAGGTTCTTTTCCTTTAAAAGAAAGGTCTGACACCCTCTGGCTTTGAATTCTTTCCAATAATATTGCCAGTAAAGAAAATTACGGCTGATGGTCATATTATAATGTTTGATAAACTCCTGATGAATATCAAAGAGGGTATAATTATATTTTTCTTTCATAGGCAATATGGTAAAAGGGCCTTTGTGATCCAGCAACACACCTTCAAAGAAATAATACTTCACATCAAGTAATTTAAATCCAATTTTCTGATACAGGGGAACCGGTCCGGCAAAAAGCAGCGAAAAGGCATAACCCATCTCTTTCATTCTTTTCAGACAGGCCTTTAATAATTCAGAAGCCAACCCCTGCCCCCTGAACTCCGGGAGCGTGGCGACCTGCCCTATCCCGCCTATCTTTGTCAGTTTACCTTTGATATAGGCATTCAATTCCAGGATCTGGACGCAGCTGGCTATTCTTCCTTTTTTTTCTGTATACAGGAATAAGGAAGGATAGAACCCCGGATTTTTTTCCACAAAAGGTATAAAATAACCATTTTCTCTATTAAAGGATCGGGCCAGCATCTTGTATAGTTCTGGCAACCTTGTATAATTGATCGTCTTTATCCGGTCTTTCATTTTATTAAATTTATTCAATTCTATCCAGAAAACAAGAAAAAAGGGGGGAAAAGGGGACGGTCTTCGACAAGCAGGAGGCTTGTCGGGACGAATCACCAAGGAAGGTTAAGATTCGTCCAGTACCATTCAAAACAAGCACAGTCTAAAGACTGTGCACTACCTTCATTGAAGTTACGATGTCTGAATATGGTAGTGAACACTGGACGAAGTCCGTTCAGACTGTTCAAATCAAATTATTGGATGATGGCTTTGTAGTACAAGGTGTCCTGCGTTCGGGCGCCTGAGAGAGGTTTTTTCCACCTTACCCATTTGATCTTGTTTGTCTCAGCCGGCAGAGTAGCATCGTAATCTGTTGAGAAATATCCCTGGTTAGGATCAAGGTTGGTCGAATACTGCGCGGTCCAGGCTGAGGCTGTGCCCAGATAATCAGTTTTATAGGTCATCCAGGAGGGCATCTTATCGTAAATGATACAATTGGTAGCAAAGATAAGGTTGGTATAGATCGTAAAGATGATCTTGTATTCGATCGTGGCGCCAGGGATAGCCACAGAAGATAAACCAAGTCTCTGGATATTGGTCTGGATCTTTGAGATCGATATGCTCACAAACGCTCCCGTGAATTCTATCCAGCCCATATCCGGACTGGCAGCCACATAAGGATATCCCAGATTGGTCCCTTTATCAATAACCGGAGAACCGTTGGACAGAGCCAGGAAATTGGTATGGTATATGTTATAAGAAAGCCATCTCGGATTCGTGACAATACTGCCGCTACCCTGAGACGCGGCTCCTCCATAAGGACCTGATACATTGCCATAGACATCATTGTACTTGGTTGTCGCTACATTAGCAGCGGCCAGATTGATACCGTATCCAGTCGCGGTCTTGGCATAGGCAAAGATATTGTTAATAACCCGGTTCCCTGTGGAATTGGCGTCCACATAGAGGTTATCATAATTACCCGCCTGGTCATTCGAACCTACGGAATTGTGGTGAAGGATGCAGTTGGTGGCATAGGCAAGCCAGATCCCGTGCCGGCTGTTATGATACACGGCATTCCTGTATAACGTACAGGAAGCTACATTGTCCAGTTTTATTCCGTTGACATTAAACGCGACAATATTCGTGGCATAATAATTATGATTGGCCTGAACGTAATCAGCGATACCGTTATCCCTTACATTGGATACGGTATAATTACCCACCACTCTGTTCCGTATACTTTGATCCCCCATGGATATCCCATTATTGGTATTCCGTGTTATCCTGTTGCCCTTGATCAGGTTATTGGTGGAATAAAAAATATAAAGGCCGTCATTTTTGTTCCTGGTAACTATATTTGACAGGACCGTGTTGTTCAATGACTGGTAAAGATAGATACCAAAGGCATTGGAATAAGAAGTATTGCCAAACACATAATTATTATTGTTAGGCGGCGAAATAAGGGTCAAACCGGAACCGGAATTATTATGCATAATATTATTAATGATCCGGTTATAGATACTGGCATCAATCTTTATACCATCAACATTCTGCTGGTGATAGATGTTGTTGTTGGATATCATATTATAATTACAATTCGTTAATAAGTAAATACCATAAGACATATTGGAATAACATTCATTATCATTGATCACATTGTTACAGGATCTAAAAGCATAGATTCCCATGTTCGCATTCGTGACCGAGGTGTTATCCATAATCCTGTTGTTGGTGGCATTAAAAAGATGAATCCCATAATCATGATGGGTAATAAAGTTGTTGGTAATAACATTAGCCCGGGTCCGTTCAAGATAGATTCCGTTCCCTGCCACACCATTGGCATACAGATTATTGTTCGCTATCCGGTTATTCAGGGTAGGATATTTCACATAAATGCCACCACCATAGACATTGAAATTATAACGGCACCGGTTATTGAAAACACGATTATTCCCTTCATCCTCGACATAGATCCCGACAATATTGGAGTAGCATAGATTATTGATCAGAGTCGATGATGTGGTACCGGCTCCATTGAGGTGGATACCATATCCGCCATTCGTATAACAATTGTTCCCATTGAACAGATTATTAGTGGAACTCTGCTCCAGGGTAATGCCATTTCCTGAATTCTTGAATGAATAATTGGTATAGAATAAATTATGGTTACCGTTCTGGATCACGATCCCGGCCCACTGAGCCCCGCGGAGTTTATTTCGTTTTATGATATTATTTTTGCTGAAATTTAAAATATACAATTCAGAATACCGGTTGTTGAATGAATCATTATATTCTACAATATTATTGGCCGCTGCCGTTAAATAGATACCATGGTCCTTGTTATTGGTCACAGTATTGCCTTTGATAAGGGTATTGGTTGAATTATTAATTTCAATACCTGTGGCATTTTTGAAACAGATATTACTGACAGCATAATTCGTCAGGTGTATCCGGTTGAATCTTATTGCATCGTACCGAGACTGCCTGATCCGGTTGAATTTGACAGAGTTCCTGTAAGAATTGTTCTCCATATATATGGCATTATTTTTATTTGTGCCTATCACATTAAAGACAACGTTATTATTCGTACAATTGTATATATTAATACAGGTTTTGTTGGAATAAAACGTGTTGGACATAAGGGTATTATTATTGGCAGAAATATATAATTGAACAGCCGTGCTGTTTGAAGAGTGACTGAAATAATTGTTCTTTATCCTGTTGTCCGTCGTGTTCTGCAAATAGATACCAAGATTGGTATTATTAATAAACCGGTTATTGGAAATAATATTATGGTTCCCGGAACCGGCTTTCAGGCCTGTCTGTTGATTCAGTATCTGATTGGAATAAATCTCATTATAGGAAGAGAGATATTCTATATTGATACCGGAAGGATAAGCCAAATATTGCTTGTTCCTGTTAATATTACATCGGAATATATAATTCGAGCTGCCGGCATACATCCTTATGCCATACCCGTTGCTGTAAATCGCGCACCGTTCTATGGAACAATTGGTCGAATACCAGATATTGATCCCGTTTGTAGCCCTGATGATATCCAACCCGACCAGACGTATCCATTCCGTATCAGCGATCTGGAATGTATATTTATTGGTCGTGCTTCTCACAAGAGACGATTTACCGGCATTGGTACCGGCGCCGATGATACGGACATAATTCCCCACGCTCCCGTAATGTGATGCATTGACATGCACATCCTCATCGAAAAAGCCGTTATCCACCCATACGGTCTTGCCGCCTGACAACACATATGTGCTGAGAACTTTGGATATGGACCGGTATGGTGAGGTTGATGTCCCGTTCCCTGTCGTGTCATTTCCGGCAGCCGTGGTATAGATATCCGCGGCTGTAAAAGCATCGTTCACATAGAAATTATCCGGCGTGTAGATACGGAAATCATTGGAGAATTCCGGAAATTCATTGGTTACTCCTGTTGAATCAATGATATAGAAAACGATCCTGTTCGTTGTCTCTGATCCATTGGTCACAATAGAAAAGATCACATTCTCCGGCCTGGCTGGTATGGTTGAGCCCAGATTGATATCCGCCTGCATATTCTGAGCCGCTGCCGATATATTATTGAATTTAGCATTCCAGGTACTGTCTGATGTGGCTTTGGTCACTCTGGAAAGCCTGAAATCAGAGGCTGTACCATTATATCTCTGATAGCTCACATAGACCGTATCACCGATATTGATCCCCCGGTTGGAATAAGAACCGGCAAAAATGATCTCGTGTTCTGTTCCCACATTGCCACCAAGAGACCTTGGAGCCACACAAATCGGGTAAGCGCCCATGGCAGGCTGAACTCCGCCGGACGGTTCGCCTGTGAACTGGCAGGGTGAATTATATTTTAAATGAAAATCGATATTTCCCACAGCCCAGGATTTCAATAAAGGATCCGATGAGATGGTCCCTGTACCGGCCTGGGCCGAACCTCCAAAGCCGTCGTTAACACAGGAATAATCAACATCAAGAGCCGGGCCCGGATTTTTATACACACCCCCGCCTGTATTGGAATAGGTGATGATATTTTTTATGGTGGCTGTTTCATTACCCAGGTTCACGCCCTGATGGGCGTTCTTGACAAAAGTATTATGGTTGATAACCGTCCCGGTAGCGCCGTTCCATAGATTAACACCATATGAATAGTTAAAATAAGCAATATTCTTATATACCTGACAGTTATCACTGCCGTCTATAATAATACCGCCCCACCATTCCTGGTCCCGGCAGTTGCTGTAAACTGTGTTCATCTGCACAATATTATTGTCAGAATTACGCATCCTTATACCGATGTCATCATTACGATAAATAATACTCCTGTTAAATGTATTTTTAATGCTGTCTTCAGCATATATACCTTCCGAGTTACTCGAACAGGTATTGCCATAAAAGGTGTTATTTGTTCCTCGATAACACCTGATCCCGTAATTAAAAGCTGAAACATAGTTATGTCTGACCGTGTTCCATTTGGTACCTTCAATATTAATACCATCACCGAGTGTATTGTTTCTGTTGACAATATTTCCGTCCACAATATTATTTTCAGAGCCGGTTTTTATATAAACACCGCTTCCCCAGGAGGCTCCTGTTTTATAATTATTATAAATGTTATTGATATAAATATAATTCTTTCCTGAATCCTCGCACATAATGCCCGTGTGATTGGAATAAATCACATTATTGATCATGGTCGTGGAAGTCACATTAGCGCCATTCAAATAAATGCCATAACGCCTGTTCGTATAGAAATAATTCCCGAGAATCAGGTTATTGGTGGAGCGGCCTTCAATTTTTATTCCCTCTTCTCCATTCTGATAGGACCAGTTGGTAATGATCCTGTTTTTATTGCCTGACAGGATCATGCCGCCCCATAAGAAGGTTCGAACGAACCGGTTATGGCCAATGATATTTTGATAACCCTGATTCATATGCATCCCGATATTAAAATTATTATGAAATCGATTTGTTCTTATCTGAAGATTAAAGCAATTCGTGCTGTATAATCCCTTATCCCGGTTATTTGTGAAAATATTGCATAAAAAATAAAGGTTTGTGGCTGATTTTATCTCCATCCCGTTGTTATTATCAAAAAAGCGGTTGCTCATGATAAGATTGGAACCCTGCACAGCATAGAATTTAAAACCGTTCTGCGCTGCCCGTGAACACAGATTGTTCTTGAAAAGATTCCCGACAGGGTGGTCTTCAACATAGATCCCGCTTTCCGCATTGGAAAAGATCGTGTTGTTGATGACAGCATTATTGGTCCCCCAGTCCATCCTGATCCCGATAAAATTCGTGCCAAACGTATTACCTCGCACAGTATTGGATACAACACTGCCATACAGATGGATACCGCCGTTGCCGCCGCCTCCTGCCCAGGTCAGGGCCATATCACAGCGATATAATCTGTTATTCACAATTCTTGTCCTGTCCATCCTTTCAAATTTCATACCACCCCGGCGGCACCGGCTTAATACATTATTCGTTATGGTATTATACCGGGTCCTGCCCCCGGAATCATTGGCCAGAATGCCCATGAGCTGATTCGTGAAATTATTGGCAACAATATAATTCTGTTCTGAAACAGCTCCCATAAAAATACCGGCCGGGTCAGAAATGAAATTGGTATTATAGGAAAAGATGTTATTGGTAATTTTATTGTACCATGAGGCATAGGTCTTTATGCCGTAGGCATTGCTGAAAAATTTACAGGATTCAATGCGGATGTTGGTGGATTTATTCAAAAAGATCCCGTTGGTGCCATGCGCCAGGTCCAGTCCGATGAACCTGATCCACTTGTTGCCGTTCAGATAGAAACCGTGTTTATAATTCGAAGCAAAAACAGTTGAATGCCTGCCCGTACTGGTCCCGGATCCGATAAAGTGCAGGAAATTATTGTTAGTACCCTGATCGGCGTTATCCAGATTGACGTATTCTTCATACCGGCCGTTATCGATCCATACTCTCTTGCCCGCGGACAGGGCATAGGTATTGATCACTTTCTTTATTGTCCGGTAAGGCTTGGCTACCGTGCCGTTCCCCGTAATATCGCTTCCCGCCCCTGTCGTATAGATGTCTGCGCCTGTTAAAGCATCATTCACATAGAGGTTATCCGGCGTGTAGATCCGGAAATCATTGGAATATTCGGGATACTCATTGGTAGTTCCTGATGAATCAATGATATAGAACAGGATCCTGTTCGTGCTGGTGGAGGCGTTGGTCACCTGCAAAAGATTGATATTATCCACTCTTGAGGGAGAAGCCGTCCCGGAACTGATCTGGGCCTGCGCGTTCTGACCGGC
>JAFGFC010000178.1 GCA_016931325.1 Spirochaetota bacterium
AAAGACGGTGATATATTTCATTTTGATCTGGCCGGAAAGGAGATCAACAGAGGATATCTGCAGTATGAAAAAAAATAAGATACATGATATTTCCCTGTCCATTTATCCGGGTATGCTGAAATGGCCGGATGACCCGCCCATCCAATTCTCTTCATTCGCCTCTATGGCTCGGGGAGACAAGGTCAATCTGAATCTTCTGATCATGGGCTCTCATACAGGGACCCATATTGACGCCCCTTTTCATTTTCAGAAAAAAGGTAAAAAAATCGATACCATACCACTGGATATTCTGGTCGGCCAGGCTCTGGTGGTTCAGGTCTCTTCGGGGTGTATATCCCTGAAAGATGTAAAAAACATAGATTATAATCAATATAAAAGGATACTTTTTAAAACAAAAAACTCTCGCTTTTTAAAAAAGAAAAAATTCAGAACAGATTATGTTTACCTGGACTATCCGGCTGCCTGTTTTCTGGTGAAAAAAGGTGTCAAAGTCATTGGAATTGATTATCTTTCCATTGAAAAATATGGTTCAGCAGACCATAAGGTACATAAAATATTGACCAGAAATAATGTTATTATTATTGAAGGTTTGGACCTGAGCCGGATAAAACCTAAAGACTATTTATTAATGGCTCTGCCCCTGAAGATCAAAAAAGGTGATGGCTCTCCCTGCAGGGTTGCCTTAATCGAAGGGGTATTATGAACAAGATCCTGGTTTTCATAGCTATCATTCTGGCTGTTATTCTGATCATTATCAAGAATACGAATATCCATGAAAAGAGCAAATTCAACTCAAAAATGATAAAAAAGATACTGAAAAAATACAAACCCTCTTATTTTATCTATGTCAAGAAGAAAGACTATAGACTTTATATAATGGACCATATAGGCAGAGTAGTCAGATCCTTTGATATTGCTATTGGCAGAAAGAAAGATTTTGCCAGAAAGATCTATAAGAATGACAATGGCACACCGGAAGGGCTTTATCGTGTTAAAGAGATATTGAGCCTGGCTGCCGGGACCAATACCTACAGCTATAAAAGGTTAAAATCAATGAATACTGTTTATTTTAAAGCGAGTGAAGGCCACTACCTCTGGGGGAATCCCCATAAGGATGCCGGCCAAAAAGCGTACGGTCCCCGTTTTTTCAGGTTGAATTACCCCAACAGACAGGACATTAAAGATCATCATGCTCTTGTAAAAAAAGGCAGGATACCAAAGAATGAAAATGGAACATTCCCCGGTCTGGGCGGAGGGATAGGCATCCATGGAACAAATGATCCTCCTTCCATCAGGCATATGATATCGTCAGGATGTATCCGTATGCTCAATTCAGAACTGGTGCTTCTGGATGATTATTTAAAAGTGGGGTCCCCTGTTTATATTGAGAAATAGTATTGACTATACAGGAATTTAAAGATATATTGAACAATTAATTCTAATTATTTTTTAAAATGCGGGGTTTTCCATGAGAAAAGTAACAGTTGAGAGAAAGACCAAAGAGACCAATATTAAGCTTGGTTTGAATCTGGATGGAGAAGGCCGGTACAAGGTGAATACACCTGCCGGATTCTTTAACCATATGCTTGAATCATTCTGCAAGCATGGCCTGTTCGATATCGAGATCGAGGCCGCAGGTGATACCGAAGTGGACTTTCATCACCTGGTGGAAGATGTGGGTATCTGCCTGGGACAGGCCCTGGATAAAGCCCTGGCCAAACGGGAAAAGATAAACCGGTTCGGCTGGGCTGTTGTTCCCATGGATGAGGCGCTGGTTATGAGCTCGATTGATATCAGCGGAAGACCTTTACTTGTCTACGATGTTGATATAAAGAAACAAAAGGTCGGAGAATATGATACGGAACTGACAGAAGAGTTCTTAAAAGCCCTGTCTGATAATGCCAAACTGTGCCTTCATGTCCGCCTTTTGAACGGGGCTAATGCGCACCATACCATAGAAGCGATTTTCAAATCCATCAGCAAATCGTTAAAAGCAGCGGTCTCAATCAATCCATTGATAAAGGGAGTCCTGTCAACTAAAGATGTTATCTAAGAAAATAGCGATAATTGACTATAAAATGGGAAATTTACACAGTGTCTTCAATGCTTTTCAGTATCTTAAAATACCGGTTGAATTTACCCATGAGAAAGAAAAAATATTGAACTGTGCTGGAATTGTTTTACCGGGGGTCGGCGCTTTCGGGGATGCCATGAAAAACCTTCAATACCTGGGCCTTGTGGATCTGATAAAGCAAGAGATATCCAGTAAAAAGCCTTATCTGGGTATCTGCCTGGGGCTACAGCTGCTATTTGAACAAAGTGAGGAATGCAGGGGAAAAAGGGGATTAAATATATTCAAAGGCAAGGTAGTACGCTTCAGATCCAAAGGTATCAAGGTTCCGCATATCGGATGGAACCAGCTCTGCCTGAAAAAGAAATCCGAGCTATTTAAAGGCATTCAACAGGGCAGCTATTTTTATTTTGTGCATTCCTATTACGTTGCACCTGAAGACAAAAATATTATTGCCACAACAACGGAATACGGGGAAGAGTTCGTATCATCAATAAGCCTGGACAGGGTGTTCGGGGTTCAGTTTCATCCGGAGAAAAGCCAGGACAAAGGAATGGAGATGATCAAGAATTTTGCCAGAATCTGTTTGAATACCAGAAGATCTGTTCCTGCAAAACTATAAATATCATTTCTATCAATCAACCCTTAAATAAGGCTATTTATTGGGGTATTTTACTTCCTATAACATATATTATGTTAACTAATATTTAATCCTTTATTTTTCATAATATCGAAGATTATTTGATAAAACCGTTATCTTTTCTTTTATCTCTTTTGAAGGAAAATATTGATCCATCAATTTTAAATGATGCAGGGCCTTTATATAATCCTTGTCATCCATGTTAATATTCACCAGCATCTGCAGGGCTTTCTCAAGCTCAGCTGAAGACCGGCTTATTTCTCTGTAATTTTTGGTAATAGATATAATATATTTATCCAGA
>JAFGFC010000029.1 GCA_016931325.1 Spirochaetota bacterium
TTAAAAAAATCAAACTAAAAACTATTCCTGATAAAGGAGAGTCCATATGGGTGGGGTATCGAGATACCCGATATCCCAAACAGGTCTATAGTCTGAAAATGGGTCTGAATAGAACCAGAAAGGACTTGTCTAAAGTAACAGCACCAATACTTTTAATGCATTCCAGAGGTGACAGGTCCGTTCCCTTTGAGAACATGGACTATATCGCAAAACATGTTTCTTCAAAGATCGTGAGAATAAAAGAATTTGATCTCAGAGAACGTTCTCATAACCGCCATTTGCTATCCCTTTATCCTGAGTCGCGTTATAAAGTGATCAGAGAGATCGAGCAATTTCTGAAAAAGATAAAATAGTAAAAGACCTTTTCTATTTTTCTTTTTCCTCTTTTCTCTTCTTTTTCTCTTCTATCACTTTTTCTGTTATTTCAAAAGGGACTTCGACATATTTCTCAAAATGCATGCTATAATTGGCTCTGCCGCTGCTCAGAGAACGCAAGGTGGTCGCGTACCCGAACATTTCTGATAACGGCGCTTCTGCAGAGATAATATGTTGATTCCCTTTAAGATCCATGCCCAGAACTTTGCCACGGCGCGAACATATATTTCCCACAATATCGCCTACATGTTCTTCAGGACTTGTTACTTCGATGGACATGTAGGGTTCCAGTAGAATGGGCATGGCTTTTCTGAAGGCTTTTTTAAAACACTCTTTGGCCGCAATCTTGAAGGCTATTTCTGAAGAATCGACATCATGATATGATCCATCAAAAAGCCTGGCCTGCACATCAACCACGGGATACCCGGCATAAATGCCTTCATGCAGTGCTTCTATGATACCTTTTTCAATAGCCGGGATATATTCCTTTGGAACAGATCCGCCTTTGATATCATTTTTAAATTCAAACCCTTGCCCCGGATCTGTCGGCGAGATCTCCAAAAGCACATGACCATATTGTCCGCGTCCTCCGGATTGTTTAACATGTTTATATTCTTCGCTCACTGATTTTAAAACAGTTTCCTTATAGGCTACCTGGGGTTTCCCGACTTCAGCCTCAACATTGAATTCATGTTTTAGGCGGTCAACAATGATCTCAAGATGCAACTCTCCCATACCGGATAGAATTGTTTCATTTGTTTCTTTATCTGTTTTAACGCTAAACGTAGGATCCTCTTCTGCCAGTTTGATTAATCCTTTGGATAGTCTGTCCTGATCCTGACGGCTTCCTGTTTTAATCGAAAGGGACATAACCGGGGTGGGAAATTCAATCGCTTCCAGAAGAATGGGATTATCCTGGTCACAAATCGTGTCACCTGTTACAGTGTGGTCAAACCCTATAGCTGCGGCTATATCACCGGCAAAAATATCTTCCCGGTTCTCTCTTTTATTGGCATGCATCTGAAGGATCCGGCCCAATCGTTCCTTTCTGTCCTTTGTGGCATTCAGAATGGCTGTGCCTGCCTGTAAGGAACCGGAATACACCCTGAAATAGACCAGCTTGCCCATATGAGGATCGGTCTGGACCTTGAAGGCCAGAGCAGAAAATGGTTCATTGTCATCAGCTTTTCGTGTTATGATATTCTCCGGATCATCCGGTGAATGCCCTTCCACAGGAGGTACATCTATTGGGGCCGGTAAATAGTACGTAATGGCATCAAGCAGTTTCTGTACCCCTTTGTTTTTGAAAGCCGCCCCGCACAGGACAGGGACAATCTTGTTATTGATAGTGCCCAAACGAATGACCCTTTTCAATTCTTCTTCTGTTATTGAATTTTCATCTTCAAGATATTTTTCCGTTAACGAATCATCCAGTTCGACCGCTTTCTCCACCATGATATGATGGTATTTCGTTGTAATTTCTTTATACTCTTCGGGTATATCCTCTGTGTGATAATTTTTCCCAAATGACTCATCATCATATATATAGGCTTTTCTTTCCAAAAGGTCAATAATGCCTTTGAAATTCTCTTCTTTCCCGATAGGGATCTGCAGAGGGATCGCATTGACCTGAAGGTCTTTTTCGATATTTTCCAGGACTATAAAAAAATCAGCTCCCATTCTGTCCATTTTATTAATAAAGGCAATTTTCGGGACATTGTATTTATTAGATTGCCTCCATACAGTTTCTGATTGAGGCTCAACACCGCCAACCGCGCAAAAAACAGCCACAGCGCCATCCAGAATGCGTAAACTACGCTCCACTTCAACTGTAAAATCAACATGGCCGGGTGTATCAATGATGTTAATTCTGTGATCGTTCCAGTAACAGGTTGTGGCTGCAGAGGTAATCGTTATTCCCCTTTCCTGTTCCTGTTTCATCCAGTCCATCTGGGCTTTGCCATCATGAACCTCACCGATCTTATGAGTACGACCTGTATAGTACAGGATCCTTTCGGTGACAGTGGTCTTTCCAGCATCAATATGGGCCATAATCCCTATGTTTCTCATTTTATCTAAACTGATTAATCTAGGCATGATCATTCTCCTCTGTGTTCAAACAATATTGACAAATTAGGCAATAATAATACATAGAATCTATAAAATCAAGTTTTTTTTAAAAAAAGGTGGAAAATCTCCCTTTTCATTATAATCGAATATGGCTAGATAAAACCTGAGCCAGAAGGCCGGCGATCGGGGGAAAGAAAAAGGTGGTTTAAAAACGGACAAGAGTGAATTTCCAACCCATAATCCCGATCTCCATGGGAAGACGGGCCAAAGCCCATAAGGACCAGGCTGTAAGAAAGGCTACCACAGTGCCGATACTGGCTCCGATCCTGAGGAAACCGGCAGCCAGGGGTAGATTCACATAAGGCCCTCCCGGAGCTATCGCGCCGGCCAGGGTCCCTATAAGGATTCCCTTTATGCCTGATCCTTCACCAATCCATTTTGATATCATTTCTTTGGGTATAAGAAGCGGTACAATACCGGCTATAATAAAAGCAAAGATCAAAAGAGGAATGACCTGAATGGTTAATTGCCATGCGGATCTCAAGCCTTGAACAGGAATTCCGCCTCCTTTTTTATAGGCCAGCATAAAAAAAATCAGTGCTAAAATAGCCATGATAATAGTGGGTACCAGCATTTGAGTATTCCTCCTTTGCTTCCTGACTTTGGTCATATTCCTGTCTTTACTCCTATCACATTTTTTAGAAGATTTTCAATGGATTTCCCTATGATAAGGGAACTCTGCTTTGTATATCCTCCTGAAAGGACCATAAGAATAGGGATCTTCCTTTTTAGAGCCTGCCTGAAAACCATCTCGTCTCGTTGGATAATGCCCTGCGTGGTTATATTCATATGACCGAGAGGATCGTCCTTGAATATATCAGTCCCGGCGTTATAGATAATAAGATCACAAGATGAGCGTTTAATAACAAAGGGTATCTTTTCCTTCAGGATCTTTAAATACTCACTGTCCTTTGTAAAAGAAGATACAGGATAATCGCAGTCAATATATTGTTTCACTTCATTATCCATAGGATATATCATACTGTTGTAAATATCAAAAATATAAATTCGTTGATCATTTTTAAAAACCGATTCGAACCCATTCCCCTGATGGGCATCCAGATCGATAATTAAAATTTTCATCTTTTTTTTCTTTAGTAATTTATACACCGCGATGGGCACATCTGAATAGAAACAAAACCCACCACCTTCACCTGATTTAGCGTGGTGATATCCTCCTGAGAGATTAATGGCCCAACCATGTTTCAAGGCTAAATGGCAACCCAGTATCGTTCCACCAGTACCATATTTCATGGGTTTCAGGATTCGACTTTTTAATATAAAGTTGGGGAAAAAGGAAAGAAGATCCAATTCCGCTATTCTGGCAATATTTTTCGAATAAGATAGAGAATGAAGATATTCTTTGGTATGAACCAATAACAGATCTTCTTCTGTGACCTCTTCGGGTTCATAAAACTGATATTTTTTTAAACCCATCTTCTCTTTTAAATACCTGAAAACCTTGCCATATTTTTCTGAATCAAACGAATGTAATTTTTCTATACCGAAAAGTGTTATATTATAATGCGGGCTGTAAATAATAGGTAATTTTTTATTCATGGTTCGTCTGGCTAAAAGAAAACCAGAAAGAAAAAACAGGATAATTAAAAAACCCCAATAGAAATAACAATATTTAATTCTCAAAATAGGTTGTGCCATTTTTATCTATCAATCCCCGTTTCCCATCCAGAATGATCTCCGCCAGACCCTGATTGAAATCCCAGGCCCAATCATATTTAATGGGGATAACCTCTTTGCCGGTTTTATCGATATATCCTCTGAGGCCGTGTAATCCCACAACAGCCAGGCCTTCACTGAAATCCCAGGCCCAGTCATAGCGAAGAGGGATGGCGATTTCGCCATCCTGGTCTATATAACCATACATATCATTTTCTCTCACAAGGGAATACCCTTCTTTGAATGATCTTGCCCAATCATAAGGGATGGCCATTACTTTTGTTTGTTGTCTGTCAATCACATGCCATTTTTTGTCTTCCTTAATCATGGCCAGTCCGTCGTTAAAGGAGCAGACTTCTTGATACTGTATGGGAATCTCTTCTTCACCTTTTTTGTTGATGAATCCAAATTTGTTATTTACCTGTACAGCCACCAGGCCTTCACTGAAATCCCAGGCCCAGTCATACTTTAGCGAGATGGATTTTTCGCCCTTTTTATTAATAAACCCGTATTTATTACGATATTTGACAACAGCCATTCCCTCATGGAACGCCCTGGCCCATTCATATTTAATATCCGCGATCCGGTTGCCTCTGGTATCGATCAGAATTCTTTTATTCTTTCGACCGCTTGTAATAACAACAGTTAATCCTTCCTGAAAGGAACCCGCCCATTTATATTTAACGGGAATCACTTCCCGTCCTCTTTTATTGATAAAACCCCGTTTGTTATGCAAACAGACCATAGCCAGATTATCATGAAAACACCATGCCTCATCAAATTTAGCGGAGATAACGAGCTTTTTCCTTTTATTGCAAAATCCCCATTTATCTTTCTTACGATAAGGAATCAGATCAGGGAGGCTAAAATTCGTATGGTTCTTATTGGTTTTCACGTAACCCTCTTATCTTTTTTTTTTATAAACGAATAATTCCAGAACGCTTATACCCGCTAATATAATAACCAGAACCCATAGTATCAACTGGCCCCGTGGAGGTATGCCGAGTTTTCCTGACATAAGCCAAAAGGCCAGTACCAGACCCCCGCATAAATTAATGCAAATAGCGCCAGCTAAACCCAGTCCAGTAAAAAAAGACTTCTTTCTGTAATGCTCGATCAGAAGAGCCAGGGTAATTCCGATGAAAACGGCCCCCAATATGTTCGGGAAAAACAGGTCGCCTGTGTAAGGTAATCCCAGACAGCGCACCAGTTTTACAGGATAACTTAATAATAAGATCCCTAATAGAAAATTAATAAAAGCGTCTATGATCAGAACCGGTGATCTTTTCATACTTGAACCTCTTTCAGTTTTTGTGTCCCCCTCTGGACTTTGTTCTTCCTATATTAAATCATTTAAAAAGTATTGTCAAATACTACCAGGATATTTCAATCCACGGTGGTCAGCCATGATGATTCGAACATGGCCTGCGGTGAGACAACGGTTTCCTTCTCAGGCAGTTTGTCCTTGAACCTTTGTTTTAACTTCACTCTTACATGGGGATGGCTCAGGTCAAAATCATTTAATTTTTCCAATTTTCCAAGTTCTATATTCAAGGCTTTTTTATATATTTTCCAGACAAGTTCCGAGCAGTACATCCTTTCATCAGACCATTCAAAGTAAATATCGTATTTTTTATTCACAAACATTTTACCGATCGTCTTCATCTTATCGATCGACTTTTTGTTTAACATCCTGTGCGCCTCTTTTAATCTCTTTGCTACAAAATGCTTGTTCTCCCCTCTGTTGATCCACTCGTCCAGGGGAGTGAACCGCACGGTAGCGGCTGCCTCTAACACAAAGAATTTATTTTTATCTTTGAAAATTATCCCCATATGAGAATATTTTGAATGAGTGGCCAGTTGAATGGCCCGGCTCTGCGGCGACCGGGAAGTATGAAAGATGAGGTCACCTTCCTGAACAGGTGCCGCTGGAGTGCAGGAAAAAAAGAGTATCCCCCCCATGATCACAGCGATCCATTGTCCATTAAACATCCTGTTCTCCTGTTTTATCAGTAATACAGATCAGGGTCAAAACATTGACCTTTTTTATCCCCCCTTGATAGAACATCCGGGTCAGATAATTTAATGTTTCTTTTGTTCGTAAGACATCATCTATCAACAAAATATTTTTTGACCTCATCCGGGAAGAATCCAGAGCAAAGGTATCTTTTAAATAGTACTTTTTCTCAGTCCTGTTTGACAGGCTTTTTATCTCAGGACCATCTTTGACCTTTTTAATAATATCACAGGCGAATGATAATGGCAATCTTTCAGCCACCTCTCTGACCAGCTCATTCACCAGCTGAAAGGGTCTTTCCCTGGCAGGAGGGACAGGTAAAATCCAATCCAATTCATTAATATTCCATTCTAATCGTATGAAATGAGAAACCGTCTCGGTTAGTTCATTCAAATGTTCTAAACCGGATCCATTTTTCATTTCCAGTATGATCTTAATAAGAGGGTTATTCTTAAAATCATAAACAGGATCCAGGACTGTTCTTTTGAGGCAATCAGAACATTGGTCAAGAGAAAATCCCTTTGCCCAGGCACCTTTTATCCTGACAGGGTGTACGGTTATCATCCTTTTTTAAAGTACTCCTTCCAGCTATTTAAAAATTTTTTATATGTTTTAAAATGCCGGGTCTTTTCATAGTCCACCTGCCGGATAGGTTTATGGTCAAAACTGTAGATCCTGGCGCCGGGGCAGGCCATAAGGAGGGGGGAATGAGTGGCAATAATGAACTGGGCATGGCCGTCATCTGTCATGTCTTTTAACAGCCGTACCAGTTCCAGTTGCCTCTGGGGAGAGAGCGCGGTCTCCGGCTCGTCCAGTAAATATAGCCCTTTGATCTTGAAACGTGATTTAAAAAAAGACATAAGGGACTGGCCATGCGACTGGGTCATGAGAGAATGTCCACCAAAATATTTGAGTATTCCCGGATCCTCAACAGCCCATTCATCCAGGAGTTTGGCAAAATCCTTGAAAATCTCAGAAGCAAAAAAAGCCCCCGGAACTTGATCCCATTGAATATCCAGATACTTGTAAAAATCCTGCTCAAAAAGATTCACCTCATACCTCATCCTCTCGTCCACTCTCCAGATGTGTATATCACACCTCATGGCTATCGCCTCCAGAAGAGTGGATTTGCCTGTTCCATTCTCCCCTACAAAAAAAGTAACCGGACCGGGAAATTCAAGGATCTTTGTTTTATGAAAAATGTTCAAGTTGAACGGATATTTATTTATAGCAGGGAATGTGTCAGATAATATTTTGCATTTCATGAGATGCATATATTTTAAAAAA
>JAFGFC010000179.1 GCA_016931325.1 Spirochaetota bacterium
ACAGCCACAGATTTCGGATAAAATACAGAGTTTAAATTCTTAACCATTACAATTCCCCTTTAATTCAGATGCTGACTTATAAAATTCACCGCACCTGAAACGGTCTGGATTTCAAGCGCTTTATCAGAGTCCATTTCAATATTGAATTCCTCTTCAAAGGCGGCGACCAGCTCTATGCTTTGTTGAGAATCCGCCCCAAGGTCAAAAATAAAGTTAGCCTCATTTGAGATCGTATCTGAATTCAGATTCAGGATACGGGCTATGATGGTTTTCACTTTGCTTTCAACGGCCTTTTTTTCCATGGCTTATTACCTCCTGAAATCATTATTTAATTCATTGAATGAATTAAATAACATATACATTATAACATATTGAAAATAAAAAGTCAAGTTTTTTTTGTTCAATGAATGAATTTTATATAAACCATATAGAGAAAAAGAAAATTTTGACTTTGTTTTCTAATATGAATATACTATCTTTTGTCATCGCATTATATATCAAATGAATATTTTTAAAAAAGCGAAAAAAGAACTAGAAACCAAAAGGATCTTTTTTATTCATACCTCAAAGAGGCATTCTATCGATTCTCTTTTACCTGAAGAGAAGTCTGTTATAGCCAAAGCGGTCAAGAAAAGGCAGATGGATTTTGCTTCAGGCCGGTGGTGCGCTTATCAGATCCTGGACATGATGGGAAGATCGGACAGGCCCATATTAACAGGAGAAGGGGGTGAACCGTTGTGGCCTGCAGGAATTTGTGGGAGTATTTCGCACACGGACAGTCTGGCATGCGCTATTGGCGCGTTAGAAAATAACTATACATCCGTGGGCCTTGATATAGAAAAAAGGACCAGGCCCATCAGCCAAAGGGCTCTGAAAATCATCCTTAATGATGATGAGGAATTATGGCTGGAACAACACAGGGGAAGAGATCTTGAAAAGATTATTTTCAGTGCCAAAGAGAGTATTTTCAAATTATTATACCCTTTGACCGGGAAACGTTTCTATTTTTCCTATGTATCTATTATATCAGTGGATGATAAATATTTCACAGCACGTTTAAACAAAGATCTGGATGATACATTCAAAAAAGGCAATGAATTCAAGGGAATATATTTTTCTGATAACGAGTATATTCTGGCGATCAGTTTTTTAAAATAATTAAAAATATTTCTTGACTTTAAAAGTTCAGTTATTATATTTCAATCATTGAATGAATATAAAGTCTATTCCATTTAAATTATAAAAAGGGGAAAAGTCCTGCAGTGATTACAATGGAAAAGAGAAGAAAATTTATTCTCTTCATTCTTGTAATTATTATTTTATCTTCTTCTGTTCTGTTTGCGGACTCGAGAAGTATGTACCTCTGGTTTGTTGAAAAAGATGTATATATGGTTCCCGATCTTCTGGATGACAAAGTTACATTAATAGATGATCTTGTTTATTTCTGCAATCATTTACCGGGAACAGAAGATAAAGTCGACAAGATTTATATCTATATTGATCAATCGATCCTTGCGTCTAAGGCCGGGCAAATTCGAAGTTTTATCTCTGAAATGCATGTCAAAGGGATTAATATCTTTGCCTTGAACGGCGCTCCTGACTGGTCTCAAACAAATAATGGCCTGGCGACCAATTATTGCAAAGCCGTCCTGGGATATAACCAGGACTATTCCCCCTATGAACGTTTTGACGGGATTGATCTTGATATTGAAATGGGAGCCGGTTTTTCCAGTTCTCAATTTCCATTTGTACTGAGAAAATGTAAAACAGTTATTGATGCTTATAACAGTAAATATAATGATGATATGATACTATCAGCCTTTATTGACAGGCAACTCACATGGGCTACACGGACCAATGCCATCAACAGTGTTGACTGGATCGTTCATGAGGATTATAAGGATGATACTACCGGTAATCCCATTATTCAGGAAGTGACCAATTATTTAAAATTTGCCAGCGCTAAAGGAAAAAATATGATCATTGCCTATGAAACACAGAGCACCAATGACTGGCCTTTGCCGCCAGGTCACACGTTCGCTGAAGAGGGTTGGCGTTACATGGAATTAAAAATATCAAAAGCGAAGGGTATTTTTAAAAATTATTCTGCTTTTAAGGGTATTGGCATTCACGCTTATCATTCTTACAGGAAAATTCTCCCTCCTCAAAGAGGATGGATCACTATAAACAATGGTGAGAAATATACATCGAATCCACAAGTAAAAGTTTTGACCGGGTGCGCCAATGCGTCTGAAATGATGATTTCAGAAGAGAATACTTTTTTCAATAAGATATGGGAACCTTATTTGACCCTGATGTATTACACCTTTGGAGACCAGGTCGGAACCAAGAATCTTTATTTCAAATTCCGTAATATAACAAGTATAACTCTTGAAAGTGATATCTATCATGATTCCATTGCATTTCAGGCCCAGGGAGATATTTCACAGGTATTGGTTTATCCCAATGTTATAAATTTTAACCAAAGCGGGGAAAAGCAAATTATCTTTAAGAATTTGACATATCAATCACGTATAAAGATATTTAATTTTTTTGAAGAGCTGGTTTTTGAAAAAAGTATGGAAAATACCAGTGAATTTTTTTGGGACTGTAAAAACAGTGAAGGCAGAGTATTACCATCGGGGACCTATATCTATATCATTTCAAATGACCGGGGTCAGGAAAAGAAAGGAAAGTTAGTCATCATAAGATGAGGGATAAATTTTATATGACAAGATTGTATTATATTTGCATTTTACTTTGCATTTTATCAGGCACTCTGTCAGCATCATCCCTTCTTATTGATGATTTTCCCTGTGATGATCCCTGGGCCATGGATTTTAACGCGTTGGGACAGCAGAATTCATACAATGTTCACGGTGATTCAACTCTTCTGGTTGATGTGGTAGAAACCATACGCTGGGGATCATCCGGAGGTTCCTTGAGAATCACCTATAATCAGCCCACTACTATGGAAAATGACGCCTGGTACTGGTGGTCTTTTATCAAGGGTATTGATATAACAGTTTATGATGCCCTTACTTTTTATGTCAGAGGTCAGTTGGGCGGAGAAAAGTTGAGAGTCGGGTTTGAAGACGCATGGGGACAGGGGACCTATATCTATCTTGATGATGTCCTTTCTCAGGGTGTAACCACCACATGGCAACAGGTGACCATCTATTTTCAAGATCTGGGTATTAGTGATAATAATTATTCGCCTTCTGATGTGGATAAATATTCAATCCAGCTCTTTATTATAAAAAACGATGATAACGTAGCCCATGAAGGTACATTTTATATTGACAATATCCAGCTGAGCACAACTGGGAAATTGATTATTGAAGATTTTGATATAAAAGATTTCAAAGCCAATTATCTGGGTGGGCAAATGATAGGGGAGTCTGACAACTCGGTAACAGGTGATATAGGGTGTACTCTGTTTTTGAACAGTGATTCTTCCAATGCTTATGGTGGCAGAGGGGAAAGTTTACGTCTAAGTTACTATAATCCACCGGATTCCGGGAACAGTACCAATTACTGGACTCTGTATAATTTTTTAAGATCTGAGGGAGGGTATGATCTTACACCCTATAATCGTCTTTCATTTAAATTAAAAGGAAAAATCGGCGGCGAGATATTCAAGGTGGCCGTTAAGGATAATTCCAGTTCTGGCGGAGTAAAAAGGGTAGTGGATATTACAAATTATCTGGCCGGGCCGCTTACAACAAACTGGCAGGATGTAAATATCCCTCTTTCTGATTTTTCCGGATGTGACCTCAGTATTATAAGATCTTTGGAGTTTTTTATGGAGTATCCTGTGTCGGGTGAGCAATCCGGCACATTCTATATTGATAATTTAATTATAAGTAATTCTAACAATGGAAGGGTACTCCTTATTGATGATTTTAATCAATCCTGTAAAGCCCGAAATAACCTGCTAAAGATCAATTCCTGTGAAACGACAGGTGAAGCTTTTCTTTTATGGGAAGTTATAAAAAATCAGGGGCAGCTGGCAGAAGAGTTTTACCGGGATTATGGAGAAGAGTATTCACGTGTTGGGGGTTCATTAAAATTGGATTTTTCCACTCCGGCCCCGGGCGATAAATGGAAATGGTTAACCTCTATTGAAGGAATGGAAATAAATGGATATGATTTTCTGGTTTTTTGGGCCAGGGGAAATACAGGTGGGGAAAAATTCAAGATATGTTTAGAAGACACGTTGGGATGTTCAAGTGATTTAGAAATATCCAGATATATGCCCTCAGGATTAACTCCCACGTGGTCCAGGTTTAAAATTTCTTTAAATGATTTCAATTTTGCACGGATCGATGATGGATCATTGAAAAATATCAGTTTTGCCAACAGTGATGAAACACTGGCTGGTGGTGTTATTTTCATTGATCAAATCATGCTGGCAAAAAATGAAAGCCTGATCACTCTGGAAGATAGTGCCGGTAGCATTATACAGCGATTGTACCTTTCAGGAAACACGTTTCCTGTTTATGGGGATATACCGGAAAAAGTAACATTCTATTTTGTTCTTTCACGCCAGGCCAGGATCAGATTAAGAATTTATAATATTGGCGGTCAGATTGTTAAAACCCTGCTAACGGGGAATTCCTATTATAGCGCGGGAAGCCACACGCAAAGCTGGGACGGGAGGGATGATAATGGTAATTTAATACAAAGGGGTCTATATATTTTTCAAATCCATGCAGAGGATGAGTCTAATAAAATTGAGAAAAAGATGAATCTTTTAGAAGGATATTAATGGTATTTAAGCAGATTGATGACAGCGGAGGTAAAATAATGAAGATAATAAAGATTACAGGAATCTTTCTTATAGTAAATCTGTTCATATCAGGTTTTTCGATACCAGCTCAAGCAGGGGTCTTTGATAAATTTGGTGTGGGGGCCAGGCCTATATCAATGGGTCATACCTATATAGCCTGCGGTGAAGGCCCGGAAACGATTTTTTACAATCCTGCCGGATTGACCCTGGAAAAGAGCCCCGAGCTGTCGGCCATGTACGCTAATTTATATTCTTTAGATCTTTTAAATTATTATTTTCTTGGATTGCTTTATCCCGGAATAGCCTATGGAACCATCGGGTTGAGCATGATATATCTCGGTACAAGCAATAATCCTTCACTGGCATCCCTTGATCATTCCCAGAATAATATTCTTTTGTCTTACGCCTATCGTCTTTCACCTTACTTTAATTTAGGATTAAATATAAAAGCCTTTTTCGTTCGTTCAT
>JAFGFC010000180.1 GCA_016931325.1 Spirochaetota bacterium
TTATCTTGCTGACCTTTTACAGGACATAAAGAAATTAAAATTAAAAAAACCGCCCCTTATCATGGGCCATTCCTTTGGCAGCCTTTTGACCCAGATGATTGCTACGAAAATAAAGATCAAAGGTTTTATCCTGTTGACGCCGGTCCCCCCTGGTGGTATTTGTATATGGAAACCATCCGTTATACGCATCTTCGCCGAAGTCATAGCCAAATGGGCTTTCTGGAGAAAACCGTTCCGTTTTACCTACCGGACCGCTGTCTTTGGCTTGATGAAATTGCTTCCTCCGGAAAAACGGAAAAGGTATTATAATAACCTTCTCCATGAATCCGGCCGTGCCGGGGTAGAAACCGGCTTTTATTTCTTTGATCCCAACAAGACGGCTTTTGTCGACAGGACCAGGATCAAAGGTCCGGGTTTGATCATTGCCGCGAAAAAGGACCGCATGATGCCGGCTTCTCTGGCGCGCAAGACCTTGAAAAGGTACAAAGATGTGATCGATATCGAATACAGAGAATATCCGAACCACGCGCACTGGATCATGGATGAGCCCGGCTGGCAGAAAGTAGCGCAGGATATTTATGACTGGATCGTGAAGATATTAAAAAAAGACAAACGCAAGAAGCAAGTCCCTTCAGGATGACAGATTTATCTTGATCCTTTTTGTCTCCTTTCGGTCCTTTCCCCGTATGAAAAGGATACAATTCTTTTCATCGCTCCATACAATATTCATATATTTCCCGCTCAGGTCATACCCGCCCCCGACCTGTTTGCCCATCCAGGGATTGGCCGCATCCTCATCCACTTTAATATCCAACCTGCGGTGTGACCCTTTTTTCAGATCAACGGCTATGACCCGTTCGTCTATCAAAATCCCAGAGGTGCCTGAAGGATTGATCGAACCATACTGGAAAGAGCCGCGGGGTTTAATATCCTTTACCTTATTTTTATCTATTTCGATCCTGACAATATTCTTTATAATAAACGCCACGCCTTCCTGAACGATCCTGAAAGCATACAATTCTTTTCGCATATCATTATAGCCGATGATCCTGTACTGCCCTTTTAAAAGGCGGGAGA
This sequence comes from Spirochaetota bacterium, assembly GCA_016931325.1. Taxonomy (GTDB): domain Bacteria; phylum Spirochaetota; class JAHITG01; order JAHITG01; family JAFGFC01; genus JAFGFC01. The sequence continues at coordinate 1,078 of JAFGFC010000180.1, forward strand.
ACAGGTCCTGTTTTTTATCCGGGGAATCGGCTTTAAATCTCCTGATCAGAAAAAGATTATATCCCATACGGCCGTCATAGACAGACGGTTCCACATTTCTCCTCTCTATGCTCAATACATGATTATGGTCAGGGCCATTGGAAATATCCAGTCTAAAACTGCTGGCGATATCGTTCAGGAGAATAAACGATGACAGCATATCATTCCGGTCACTTTTATTATGGCAATTGTAAAAACATATAATAACCAGTACGATAACAGGGATGGTCCTTTTCATCTGTTACCTCACCACGACCAGTTTAAGAGTTTTTTCATGCCCTGATCTGTCCTTGAAATGGCATACATAAACACCGCTTTTTATCATTTGGCCTTCGTTGTTTTTCACATCCCAATAGAATCTTCCTGTCGCATTGTTCTGTGCTAGGAAAAATATCTCTCCTCCGGATATGGAAAAAACCTTCATCTCATAGTAAGAAGGCAGATTGTAAAAAGTGACAAAAAAAGGGCCATCCGTGCCGGGTATATAGGGATTCGGAGCCACAACCACATTATCAACGGTTTCTCCAATACCTGATGCATATACAAGTTTTATTGTATCGATTTCAGGATTCGATATATGATTGACAGAATTAAAAGTTATTCTTATCCGCAATCTGTCGTCGCCATTGGCCACACAGGGCACAGACTGGAGGTTGGCATCATTTAAAACCACCCAGCTGCTCCATGTTCCCCCGCCATCAGTCGAATAAGCCATATCATAAGAAATAGAACCGCCGTTGGGCGCATCATCTTTAGTAAAGGATTCCCATTGTTTTATAACAGAAGGAGAGGCATATAATGTGCATTGTGTAACAGCCGGATAGCCGTTATAAAAAACAATACAGGCCTCCCAGGGAAAAGCTCCCAGAGATGTCACAGCTCCAGTATAAATTTTACCATTATCGGCTTCTAAAAGTGCACCCACGTTGTAATAATTTGTCGTACTTATGCAAAGATAAGGGGTTTTCTGCCAGTTATAGCCCCTGTCAAAGCTTTTCCACACATTAGAAAAACGGGTACTATAAAAAATCCCGTCAGATGATTCTATAAGACTGTTACATTCCTGTGTGGAAATAACCTGCCAGGTCATCCCCTGATCAACAGAACGCCTGATTCCGGCAGAGCTACTGACTGCATAGAGAGTGGTATGATCACTGGCATAAAAGATGTCCTGACAGTAGTAATTTGACAACGCATTAAGAAATTTCCAGTTTGTTCCTCTGTTCGTCGAGAGAAAGAGACCATTTCCATTGGATAAATTGCCACCAGCGTATAAAAAATTACCATTATTCAACTCAAGCATAATATTAGGTCCTGATTCGTTAGTTGTAAATATGACATTGGTGAACCAGTTTAAACCATTATTGGTACTTTTTAAAAGTTGCAGGGGATAAACAGGTCCAATTCCTCCGGACCTCCCCCCCTGCCAGAAATAAAGGTCATCCTGATTGTCTATAAAGACACAACCGCTATAGGAACCGGGGGCAAGATTTGTCTGCCATGTATCACCGTCATCCGTGCTCCGCAAAAGATAACGCCCTCCCAGTGAAAAACCCGGGGCAATGAATAACGTTCCATTCGATTTTTCAACCATATTCCTAAAAGGTGTTTCAGAAACCAAAGTCCAGATGGCACCATAATTGGTACTTTTGTAAACTCCATAAAAAGATGTAGGACTAAATCCAGCGTAGAAGAGATGATTTTTTGAATTTTGAAGGATATCAATAGAATTAGCTACACTGGTAGCCCACAGTGTCGTGTTCGTCCAGAATCCCGTGGGTGAGAGGCGTAACTGGCTTTGGTATACTTCAAGGTACTGATAATTGTATTCCAGGTTGGCCGCGCTGTTGAAATCAAATTGTATAGTTTCTGACCGGGCTGTATTACCAA
>JAFGFC010000181.1 GCA_016931325.1 Spirochaetota bacterium
CACGAGAATGATCTCTTTAGGTGCTTTTACCTTTTGCCTGTGAACCTTTTTGATGATCTCTTCGATATATTTTTTTTCATTGTAAACCGGAATCACAATAGAGATTTTCATCTTATAACCTGTTCCTTTCCTTTAATATGATGTTGTATTTATCTTTTTTAAAGATACGATTGATCTGACAGCTTTTTGGCGGCAATAAAAAATCCCTGTTCGCGGAGGTCAGGTCATGTAATATAAAATATTCTGATGTGGGTATATGTTTAAAAACACCCTGTGTCTCCAGAGACAGGCTGTCCGCTGATCGACTCATCGTTATCAAATCCTTCACTTCCAGATGATCGCCCTTGAAGATAAACGTTCTCTGCAGATTATCTTTAGAGGTCTTGTTGGCAAGTATGGTCCATTTCTTAAGGAATTGATTCATTAAATGGCTGAAGAACTCAAATCGCAGGAATAAAGAATTAAAAATAAGCCACAGGCCTGAAATAAAGGGACGAGGCAGGAAATGGTTGCTCCGGATAAAATGTCTGGAAAAGGTGATATGATCTTTGGTCCGGGTGACCTTTTGATCTTTATTCATGTACATGGATATTTTAATTTGGTCTCTTTTTTTGATCACCACAGAGTTTTCGGAATAGATGAGCCTGCCACGATAAAAATATTTAAACGGGCCTCCTTTTTTCATATTGGTAATAAAGAAATGATCTTTGCTCTTCCTAACAAGGATGCCGGCATTTTTAAAATATTTTTGAAAAGATGATTCAATCCGGAAATCTTTTTTAAAAGATATTTTCATTTTGGAATAGAGCAGGGCACTGGCGTAGTCCGGCAGAAAAAAAAAGGCAAAATACTTATCGTCGATATGATGGACCATGATTTTTTGAGATGAACCATGCCAGGACTTGAGGATCCAGTAAGAGGCCCCAAACATCTTGGCAAAGTACTGGATACCCGAAGGTAAAAGGTATTTGATATTCCGGTTCCCGTATTCCCCGCCAAAACTTGCATCCGGATGGATCATATAAGCCAGAAATTCAAGTATCTTTTTTATTTCACTTTTAGGAAGATCGGTTTTCTTCTTGGAAAAGTATCTGGCAAAATAACACAGGGACACATTAAGATATCCCGGATCAGCTCCGCCGTATTCCGGAAGCCACCCTTCGTTATTTAAAAAGGACAGGATCTTCTTCATCTTTATACTGGCCCCGTTCAGATATGATTTATCTTTAAAGATAAGATAAAGGTTAAAAAGGGACGGCAGGGAACCGGCCGTATGGTTCATGACACCAAGATCATCATTTTTTAAAAGCCATGCTCCTGCCTTTTTCAGGGAGGATTCAATGATACTTTTTTCTTTTGTCTTGAATCTGTTCTTCAGGGCCAGATAACTTTCGCTTACAGCCCAGGTGGTGAAAGATGTAGCCACATGACTTCTTTCATTGGCGTACCATTCATTAAAGTAACCTTTTTTGTGCTGGATCGAACACCAGAAAAGTATTCCGTTTTTAATGAGGCGGAATAGATTCTCATTATTGTAATAAGGATTCTGTTTATGGTTATCCTGATACATGACGGTCAGAGGAAAAACAAGCTGTTGAAAGGTGGCATCAGAATAGGGTGTCTTCTTATATTTCCAGAAATTCCTGTCAAAACAACCACTGGTCACCATGTTTTCCCTTCTGTCGGCAAGAGAAAGAGCGCGGGGCAGATTAATGATCAGGATGTTTCGGTAATAATTTTCATTCATTTTTTTTACCGGTTGTCACGATAAGATCAGCCAGAAATCCGATACTGAACACAATGAGCGAAGTCAATATGATTAAAATAGACGATTGCTGGATATACCCGACCCAGAAAAGAACTTCAATAAAGACCTTGATGATACCGGCGAAGAGCAGAAAAAGCCCGAAAGGCAGAAACACTTTCAGGGGTTTAAAATTGATAATGATACGGATCACTGTCTCCAGATAGGATAAGGTATCAGCAAAAAAGCGGAATTTTGATTTCCCTATCCTCTTATAATACTCTATGGGAACGAATTTCACCTTATAATCATCCAGAAGAAAAATGAGTGTCATGGTGGAAACTCCGGAAAAACCATTGGGAACGATATAGATATATTTTTTCATGATCGATGTTTTAAAGGCCCTCAGGCCTGTATTCAGATCCGGGATCCTGATGCCGGCCAGATAACTGGCCAGAGCCTTGATGATATTTTTCGCAAAGCTTCGAAAGATCCTAAAGGTGCCGGTTTCCTTTTTCCGGGCCCCGATGACCTGGTCATATTTTGGAAAGTAAGAGAGGATCTTGGGAATATCCTTGGCCGGATACGTGCCGTCAGCGTCGATCATGACCACAACATCGCTTGTGGATAATCTAATGGCTTTTTTCCTGGAAAAGCCGGATCCCATCCGAACTTCGTTCTGTATGATCCTGGCTCCCAGTTTTTTTGCTATAGTGACCGTGTTATCTGTTGAACCATCATCAATAACCACGATCTGATACTTGTACTTCTTGCCCTTCATGCTTTTTTTAATATCCTTGATAACTGTTCCTATCGCCTTTTCTTCATTAAAAGCCGGCATGACAATATCCACTTTCATTATTCATCTCCTTATGAACCACAGAGTTCACTGAATTTTCTGAATTATAAAATAATTCTTTTTACATTTATTTTTATTTTAGCAAAATTTATTAAAAGACCTATCCTTTTACCTGTAGCTTTTAGATAGGAAAGCATTTGAGCTTTATGAATATCATCAAAATTTTTAACAGCTTTATTCTCAACGATTACCTTGTCTTCAACAAGTAAGTCTAAACGATGGTCACCTATAATATTTCCTTTATATTGTATATGTATTAATTTTTGATTTTCCACTTTTAATCCTATTTGTTGTAACTCATAAATTAACGCTGTTTCATAAATATTCTCCTGAAAACCAGGACCAAGAGTTTTATGTACTTCTATAGCGCATTTGATAATTTTATCTGTTATTTTAGAATGAGGATAATTTAATTCAGTGTACTCTGTGTTTTCAGTGGTGGTCTTCATGTAAATTCCTTATCCACATAATTCTGGAACCACAGCTCCAGGATAAAAAGGGCCATCAACTGCTTTGTATACAATACCTCTTTTGACGATTTATTAAATTCATCAAGAACAGATTTAATACCAGTATAATTAAAAATATTCCTTTTGACAATATTTTGTTTACTCAATGTGTCTTTTAAAAGGGAATAAAATTGTTTGCCGAATATCTTGTCAATGGGGATGTAGAAGGCTTTTTTAGGCCTTTGTGAGATTTGACGGGGGAGGACCTTTCCTGAGACTTTTCTTAAAAAAGCTTTGGATGTAAAGGCTTTTATCTTCTCATCAAGGGACAGGCTCATCATGAATTCAACAATACGATGGTCAAGATAGGGGACACGGGACTCAAGGGATACCGCCATAGAGGTGCGGTCCTGCTTGAAAAGGATGTTATCAGCCATCCAGTGTTTGATATCATACAGAGGAACATCATCCATTTGATGGATAGATCTTATGTTTTTATCGATACCAGACGGGAGTCGCTCGTCCTGAAAATCTTGTGAATAAAGTTGTTTCTTTTCTTCAGGGGAAAAAAGTGTTGTGAGTGAAAAATAAGAGTTCTGTATATCATCTATTTTCTGAAAATATTGAAGCAGCTTTTGCTTCCCCGACTCCCCTAAAAAAGCGGGATAGGGGAAGAAATGGTTTAAAAGCTTTACCGGTGTGTTTTTCAAGATGTAAAAAAATATTTTTTTCAATGGTCCGGGCATGAACCTGTTGGCCTTGGTTCCATAGTACAGGGCAAAATGATGGATGTAACCGGAAAATATCTCGTCCGCCCCTTCTCCGGTAAGAACAACTTTAACTTTTTTCCTGGCAAATCGTGATAGCATATACATGGGAATGATGATGGCATCCCCAAGAGGTTCATCGAAATACCAGGTGATCTTTTCCAGAAGAGAGATGTCTTCTTTATCTACTCCAAGCTGGTAATGGTCCGTTCCGATCCTATCCGTGAACCATTTTACATCTTGAGTCTCATCAATGTCTGTGCCGAATCCTATGGAAAAAGTCTTAACAGGCTGGTTGCTGAAAGAGGACATAATGGCTACGATCAGGCTGGAATCCACGCCACTGCTTAAAAAAGCTCCTAGGGGAACATCAGATATCAGTCTTTTTTTTACGGAATCCCGCAAAAGATCGTAAAAATATTCATACTTTTCATGTCGGTTCAGGTTTAGATTTGTCAGGCTATCCTCGAGTTTCCAGTAAAACTTTTTCTTTAACGTATAATTTTCAAAATTATAAATCAGCATCTCGCCAGGTAACAATTTATTTATGCCTTCGAACATGGTCCTTTCATTATCCGTCACATATCGATAGGTCAGATAATTATCCAGTGCTTTGCGATCGAGAGGCGGTTTTTCAAAATAAAGCATTGATTTTGTTTCAGAAGAGAAAAGCAGGCCTTTTGGGAGTTGTCTGTAATAGAGGGGTTTGATGCCAAGGCGGTCACGAACCAGGATTAACTTTTTTTTAACAAGGTCAAAAAGAGCAATACCGAACATGCCATTAAAATGGTTGACAAAATCTGTTCCATATTCCTCATAAAGATGGACAATGACCTCTGTATCGGTGTTAGAGTAGAATTTATGCCCCTTAGCAATTAGATTTTCTTTTAATTCGTGGAAATTATAGATTTCACCATTATAGACCGTAAAGATTGTTTTTTTTTCATTATAAATGGGCTGATGGCCTTTTGAAGACGTGTCAATGATAGAAAGCCGGACGCTCCCGGCACCGATATTATTTTTAAAATAGTATCCTGTGTGGTCAGGTCCTCTGTGCCGGATGATATTTAACATTTTCAGAAGGAGTGACCTGTTATTAATCCCGACAAAGCCTGCAATACCGCACATATGATTAATCTACATCCTCTCTGGGCTTATCACCTCGAAAGATAAAATCAAGAACTTTGGTGGCCGCAATGGTGACCCGTCTTAATTCATCCACGGAAGAAAGTTTGAAAAGCCATTTGATAATATAGGAGAGCCTGAAATAGAATTTTCGATAGATCCTCTTAACGCTTCTACTGATCTCTTCTTTCGTCATTTTTGAAAAATATTCATTATAAAAGGCTTCTGTATGCAATCCTGCAAGATCACTTTTACTGCCATCCTTAATGGAGGGGTCCTTGCCGGCCACCACTTTAAAAAGATCCGTGCCGGGGTAGGGGGTACACACACCGGCTGTTATGATCGTGGGTTTTATTTTCAGGATCAGTTTTATGGTCTTTTCAACATCTTCTTTTGTTTCTCCGGTCATCCCCACCATAAGATGGGCATGCGTGTCTATTTTCAATTTGTTCGTTAGCCGGAAAAGGGTTTCCACCTGTTCCAGGCGGGTCCCTTTTTTAATATTGTTCAACACTTTTTGTGAACCGCTTTCCACACCCACTCTGATCATATGGCATCCGGCTTGTTTCATTATTTTTAACATCTCTTCATTGATCATGTCGGCTCTTGTGCTGGCGATCCATTTTAATTTATAATTCTTTTTAATGATCCGTTCGCATATTTCCATAACTCTTTTTCTGCTGGCCGTGAACATCTCATCCCGGAAAAATATCTCCTTATAACCCATCCTGACGATCTGATCGATCTCGTCCATTACGCGTTTTACGCTCATCCAGCGGATCTTATTCCCGTAAAAGAAGGGGACAGAGCAGAAAGTGCATCGTCCGGGACATCCGCGGGAAGTGATCATGGTTGTATAGGGGAGCTTTTTTACTATGGGATTGTAATAATCGATATTTTTAGGTAAAAGGGAGCGGTCCGGTATGGGTAACTCATCCAGATCCTCAATAAGAGGAGCCGGTGGTGTGATAACAACCCTGTTTTTTTGAACAAATCCGATGCCTTTTATGTTTTTTATATCCTTTTCCCCTGTGGACAGAGCCTTTATAAGATCCAGGGCTACTCTTTCGGGTTCTCTCTGAATGACAAAATCGATGCCTTTTTTTTCAAGGGTATATAGAGGCATAAAAGTGGGATGAGAGCCATAAACAATGGTCTTTAATTCAGGATTGACCCGTTTCAGGTCATTTAAAAGCAAGGCATCTTCATTAACGGTCATAGTGGAAGTCAACATGATTACAGATCTATATTTTTTTATAATGTCATACAGTTCATTGATGTGTTTTAATGTGGAAGCCGCATCCAGAAGATCGGCTGGGATGCCGTGTTTCCTGAGATAGGTGACCACGATCAGCTGGGAAACAGGGGGAAATTTAATGCCGCCGATACGTTTTCCTTTGCACCAGCATCCATAGATCAGATCCCGGGCCACATTTTTAGCGAATTTACTGGGTGGAATAAGCATCAGAGTTTTCATAATGATGCGTTTAATATATACAGATAATAATATAATGTCAAGCCGATATGGGCAAGCATTTTCATTCCGAGTGTATATATACTTTATAAATCGCATAGTTACAAAAGTTATTGCTTCTATACTATGCGCTTGGATCTCTGTGATCCATTTCCTGTGGGATTCAATGAGAAATGCGACACTCTGGAATTTCTCTATGAGAAATTCCGAGGATCAAGTCTTCTTAGAAATTGTCCTTAAACGTTTCACAGGGCCGGGATTCTAATGAATTCCACGGGAAGAATTTCCAGGGCTCTTTGTACAGGGTGCGCACCCTTAAGGCTCCCTTTACAGCAAAAGGTAGCAAAAGGTAGAGCAGGGTCTAAAGACCCTGCTCTACCTTTGAAATGGAGAAACATCGAAATTTTTTGTCACCTTTTGACACCCTGCGGTGTTATATATAGTAGAATGAAGACAAAAACAAGGATAAATAAATGAAGAAAATAATAGTAATATCTATCATTATGTTATTTTATTCTTCGCTTTATGGCCAGAAAGCTTATAAATTCCTGAAATTATCTTCTTCGCCAGCCTATTCCTCTCTGGCGGATCCCTGCTCTTTATACATTGATAACGCTTCTTCTTTTGTTTATAATCCGGCTTTTCTTGCCTTGAATCC
>JAFGFC010000182.1 GCA_016931325.1 Spirochaetota bacterium
ATTATAATAACTATTAAATAATCCAATGTCAAATTATTTTTCCTTATAATAATCATCAGACCACAGACCTTTGACAGACAGAAAATAAATGGTGCTTCTGTGCCGAACGTCTGTGGTTTTTTAACCCTTTCTATTCGACTGATAATATCTTGATCCCTGTTGAAAAAATGTTTGACCATACAAATAAAAGCGATAAGTTAAGAAAAATATGCAAGCGTTTATCAGGAATAGACTTTGTCTCAAAATTTGAAAGATTTACGTCAGCAGAGATGGCGACACAGGCTGAATTTTTACGCTTTTATAGCCAGCCTTTTAGGAGAAGGGGATGTTTATCCTCCAACAGAATTCGCCCATCCCGTTTCTAAAGATCAAGTTGTGAAAGCGTGGAAAGGCACGGCTGACGCCATAAATAAAGGCCAGGCTCCCAAACAGCTGGGTATCTTTATCTTTGTCCCTTTCTGCCGAACAAAATGTTTATTCTGCCCTTATTTTTCCTTTGCTCTTTCTTCCGGAAAACAGCTGGATATATATACCCGTTCAATTATTGATGAAATGAATTTTTTTCAAGGTGTATTCAACCATACCGAGTTCAACACAGTATGGTTCGGGGGAGGAACCCCTTCCATTCTGGAAAAAGATCACCTGACCAGAATTTTTTCCACTCTCTATGATCTGTTTCCTTTTACCAGAGATCTCCAGATCACATTTGAATGCTCCTGTTCAAGTACAGATTATTACAAGCTAAAGCTCTTACACCAGCTGGGCGTCAACAGAATCACTCTTGGAATCCAGAGCCTCAATGACCGTGTTTTAAAAGTAAATAACCGTTTATACCAGAACAGAAAAGAAAGCATGAATCTCATCAATGATGCCAGAAAAGCCGGGATAGAGATCGTAAATATTGACCTGATGTGCGGTTTACCCGGGGACAATCTTCGTTCTTTCTTAAAAGGGTTGAAAGAGATCATGGCCCTGGAACCGGATATGATCCATATCAATCCTTTTTTCCCCAGTGATGAAACGCACTTTGATCAAATTGGCAGGGAATATTCTGAAAAAGACATGAAACGAAGGTCCAGGGAAGCCAATCTGGGCACAGAGATCCTTTTAAAGGCAGGTTATAAGAGAGCTGATGGCGCCTTTTTAGGCTTTTGCAGGAGAGAAGGTGTATGTAATCAGCAGGAGATCGATCGTGTCAAATATACATCTTCTTATTTAAGCTTCGGACCCTCTGCGGAATCCCATGCGTTTGGCCAGATGGATTACACAAATGCCTATTTTGGAAAGAAATGGAATAAACCCGTCCTGCCCAGATACATTGGACGCGAATTAGACGTTAAGGAAGAGATGCGTAAGCATATTGTTTCCAATCTCAGAAAGGTTATTGTCAGAAAAGATTTCAAAAATCTTTTTGGTGGCGATATCGTAGACAACTTTAAAGAAGAGATCGAGATATTGAACGATTTCAACCTCGTTCATATCGACCAGGAGAAAATATTCTTCAAGATCAAAACCAGGCAGGAACAGCTTATCCTGGCCAAACATTTTTTTAAACCTGCCTACCTAAAAGGCATGGCCACTAAATTCAAGGTACGCTTTAATAAAAATAAAAACTATTTTAAAGAAATAACAAAATTAATCGATAGTTCCGTATGATCTTTAAATTTTACTGTCTCTTCTGTGTAAAGAATATGAAAAACTATTCTTTTTATTCTTTCTATCTGAAACCATTTCAATTTTCTTCAAGGGTTTGAACTCCTTCAAACCATAAAATTTTATATAGTGTTTCCAGGGTCCTTCACATACGAAATCATATACACATGTTCTGCAGGATTTAGGCTTTACTCTGAGTTGATTTTTTCTCCTGTCCTTCATAACAAACCGGACTCTTTTACGCGCCTCGTGAATGCTGATTTCTTTATTTCCGTCACGGAATTCCCCGATATAATTTTTAAAATCCATGATCTTGAATTTTTGGAACAGGCAAAAGGGAATCCCTTCAAAAAATAGATTCACCCGTAAAGACCGCGATAACTCTATGGCCTGTTTTACGTATTTCATGATGGCAGAATAGCGAGGAACCATTTTTTTTCCATGAGAAAAGGCTCTTCCTTCAGGACGAATAAAATTAAACCGAAAATCAATAAATCCCATTTTATAGTAAAAGAGCATGATCTCCGTTAAATACCGATAATTGCGCTGATTGATCACTGTATTCAAGAAGATCCTGTCTTTGATCATTCCCTTCTTCCTGAATTCCATCAGGTTTCGCAGACCCTGTATCTTTTTCTGGAAGCTGCCTTTCAGGGTGGTAAGGTAATCTTCTATTTCCGGTTTGTGGCTGTGGATGGAAATATAAAACCGTGTTATACCGCTGTGTATCAGTCTTTCCACAAACTTCTTATCATGATACCTGATCCCATTACTGACAATATCTATATACGTATAACCCATATCACGCGCCATTGTGACCAATTCGATGATTGCGGGATAGACCGTAGGCTCTCCCCCCAAAAAGCCCAAAGCACGAAATCCTTTTTTATAAAATTGCTTGATCTCTGTAGCCAGACTTTCAAAAGATGCGAATTTTCTCACTTCACCGGGCAGTCCGTTCATACAGAACCGGCAGGCGCTGTTACAGACAAGCCCCATGTTGATATCCACTTTTTTAGCGTTTTCCATTTAATATCCTTGTCATGATGGTTTTTTTATCCACAAAGACCGGATACAGTTCACGGGAGGAATAATATTTATCCATGTGAAAAAGACCAGGACAGATGGAATTTAAAAAACAGATCTCACAGCAGGGGGCTTTGCTGTATCCCCATTTTTTCAGCCAATCCTTTTCCTCGAGAAATCCTCTGTTATCCAGAAAGAAAGTTGACCTGTCTTCAGACTTGACTATTTTTCTGGTTTCTGTAGAAGTATGTTCAAAATCTGTTAAATAACATAATGGCAGTCTTTCTATGCGAAAAGTTTTTTTATGATGACTCAAAAAAACCAGCGCGTCATGCAAACTTAATTCTAACTGATTAAGGGTCGGGATCGTATCCTTGTTACTTCTGGCCCGGCTGGTGGAGGGGTCTAAATTATTAAAAACAAAATGATTTACAAAAGGGAATGTTTCCACGAAAAATTTTGCGTTTTCATATAAATGGTCGGCATTATAATAATTGATGACAATATTAATATCCACGGTGATATCTCCGATCTGACCCAGATTCTCCAGGGCTTTTAATATATGTTTCCAGGAACCAGGATTTCTGGTTAAAAAATCCTGTACATCCTCTTTGACCGAATATACAGAAAGGTGCATATGATAAAGGCCTGCTTCCTTTAAGGACTTTAGATAATCAAAATCAGCCAGCCTCTGGCCATTGGTAATGATACGATGATACACTTTCCTTTTGTTGGCATACTGAATAAAAGAAGGAAGATGCTCGGATAAAGTCGGTTCACCGCCTGTAAAAACTAATCCATCACAACCTTTTTTTATGTAATAATCAATCAGATTTTTTCCCTTTTTCAGGGTCAATCTGTTTTCATTGGGAGGATTGGAACAGAAACGACACATCTGATTGCATTCCCTGGTTACCTGAATATAATATAATTTAGCCATAATATTCCCGGGCTTGTAAATAATCCATGCCCATCAAGACACTTTCTTCCTGGCTGTTTTAAATGGCTTTAACACTTTAAAACCATGCTCCCTGATATAATTGATCTGCATACCGGAGCACGATCCATGATAACGGCAATCAAAACACCGGAAGCTCTTAACATAATAACGATAATCAATAAAAAAATCAAGAAAATCGTCCAGATCAAAATTTTTCCAGGTATACGCCCGAACGCGCGGTTTTTTTAATTTCAGGCAAGCGGGATAAGGCCGACTTTCCAGTCTTCCGGTCTTTTTGATCGTCATCAAATCCTGACAGAACATGTCCATAAAGCAGTACCGGCATCTCTCGCCGAAACAGACCATCCTCCTGTTTTTCCAGAGATAATTCTCCAGGATCCTCCTTCGCCCCCTGACCTCATCCTTCAGTTTATAGGGATTTTGAATCAATTCCTCAAATCCTTCCAGATAAATGGCCGGCAACCGGTTAGTCCACAGATAGATCCAGGGAAATTCATTTTGTAACGCAAACGCTTTATGCAGATAGGACAATTGATAACGAGGATTATAAAAAACTTTTTTTCTATTTTCCCATGCGGATCCAAAAGGAACCATATGCAGAAGATCAAATTCAGTCACTCCCATATTTATATAAAACCTTATAATCTCCTCCAGGAATTTATAATTCACCTTATTGATAACAATGTCCAGGTTCACGATCAGTCCTTTTATTTTTAAGGCGTTTATCAATCCCGTTAGGGCCTGTTGAAAAGAACCTTTGATCCCCGATTGCCGTTCATACAGGGCTTTCGTGTGACCGTGCATGGAAAAGGTTGTTTCCGTTAAACCATTGTCTACCGCTTTTTGCAGAAATTTCCTGTAGGCGAACATCCTCCCATTACTAACGGTCTGGATTCCATCATATCCGATATCATGGGCAAATTTTACAATGTTTAAATAATCAGGATGCAGGGTGGGCTCTCCACCGCTCAAGACTAATTTTTTGATCCCGTTCTTTCGTCCCTCCCGTAACTGGCATTTAATGGTTTTCATATCGATAGAGGTACCGTTCTGGATGAATTTATCAAGACAAAAAACGCAGTTATTATTGCACATTCTTGTTAACCTGATCCAGTATTTGGGGGTTTCAGCCGCTTCGTTTCTTTTTATTAATCTCTCTTTATTAATGGACATTATCTTTTCTATCGAGTCTTTAGCTCTGAGTCCTTGAAGATCCTGTTATATTCCTGAAAGATACCCCCGCAAATATTTCTATAAGAACAACGACGGCACGTGGGCGTTTTGATACGAGACCTGATGGGCAACCATCCCTTCTCTTGCTTTGGAAAAATCTTCTCTCTTTCTCTGACCAGCTCAATGTTCAGTCTGGGATCCCAGAAGAAATCATTGGAATGTTCAGCATACTCTCCCAGGATACAGGCCGGCAGACCAAAAAATCTGAGGACCAGGCCCAGATCATCAGCCAGTTTTACCAGACCGGGCACCATCTTTTCTATCTCCTTCAGCCTGACCAATATCCTTCTGTAATTCTTCAGACCACGACCTTCCGGAGCCAGATTTGATAACAGAACCTGTTTTATCTTCTTTTTTTTCAGGAAGGACAGGATCTTATCCAGATGGCCGGCATTATATTTTGTAATCACTGTATTGCTCATCAGATACAGATCGAATTCAGAGAGGTTTTTAACAGCTCTGTTAACTATATCGAAACTCTTTTTATTCTGTGTATGCAGGTTATGCAGCGCAGCGGTATGACCGTGAAAAGAAAAGCAAACCTCACTAATGAAAGACGCTGTTCTGGTACAGAATCTTTTATCCGCAAACCCCGCTCCATTGGTCCCAACAGCGATTTTATATCCCATTTGCTTTGCCCGTTCTACCAGTTGCCCGAAGAACGGATAGAGCGTGGGTTCACCGCCGGTGAAATGAACACTATTAAATTTTTTACGCTTTTCTTTCAGAAGGCTGATAATCTTTTTATAATCCAGAGGATGATCGTGAAAGGTCTCTATGGAATCGGACGAACTGCAGAAAATACATTTATTGATACACTGATACGAAATATGGAAATCAATATGCTTCACAGACTTTTACCTTTTTAACGGCTTCGATCTCTTCATCTCCAAAAAAATGATAATATTCTTTAAAGATCCCCTCACATTTATCGAAATAAACACAGGACTGGCATTTCTCTGTTTTGATCTTATCCGGGGGAGGGACCAGAGGCTTTTCTACATGAAAATAAATCAACTTCCTTTTTCTTCTATGTTTCACATTGATGCGTCTTTCAGGATGACAATCAATGAAATATTCAATATGATCGCCGAATATACAATGAGGCACATCACACATTTTAAAGGCAAAAATTTTCGGTTCAGCAAATTTTATCAAATCAGGAAGCCTTTTTTTTATCTCTCTCAGTCTCGGGGTTAACAACGGATAATTCTTCAATCCTGTCCCCTCCGGGCATAGATTACAGAACAGGGCCTTTTTTACTCCCTTCCTGTTTAGCAATGATATGATCCCCTTCAGGTGAGGAAGATTTATCCTTGTCAATAGAATATTGGCAAAAAAGATTATAGGGAAAAGGGAGAGATTATCCATGACAATACTTAAATTTTTGAAACTATCCGGGTTTCCGGTATGATAATTGTGTAATCGTTGCGTATGGCCATGTATGGACATGCATACCTGATCAATAAAGGGAGTGATCTTTTTGCAGAACTTTCTGTCAACGAATCGCCCTCCACAGCTGGATACAGAAATCTTATAATCGAGATTTTTTACTTCTTGAACAAGGGGTTCAAAGTCAGGGAAAAAAGTGGGCTCCCCGCCCGTAAAATTAA
>JAFGFC010000030.1 GCA_016931325.1 Spirochaetota bacterium
CGGGCCAGGGATGCGGGTTTCACGCGTGATGTGGTTACCATCAAGAACTGGTCCACAGGCACCAATGCCACTGACCTGAACGTGGATCCGTTCACCGGTTACTATTACTGCATCAAGGCCAGAAACCTGGACAATGTCGAGACAATCTGTGTGGCGCTGGAAAAAGAGGCGGAATATACTGAATCTAAAAAACTGCGCAATAATGTCATTAAATACTGCAGTGACGAGTATGTTTCGTATTACCACTACTTTGAAGAGGACGGTTATATTGAGGTCATTATCTATGATATCACAGGCGAGATCATCAAACGTTTTGCCCGCTGGGACGGCCTGGCCAACAGTGTCAAACTGATCGAGTGGGACGGCAGGGATGATGAGGGACGCTGTGTCGCTCCCGGTTACTATATCATGCTCGTCAAACCCTTAAGCCTGAGGTTCAAGATCGTTATTTATTAAAAAGAATTTAGAATAAAAAAACGGTAGTAGCAGAGCCTTAAGGGTGCAAAGCCTCCTGTAAGGGCTCGCATACTTTATATAACGAAAATCTTCTATATTTTCTGATAAATCTTATAAAATATGGCTTTGTAATACTCTCTTGAAAATCTGATTAGATGTGGTATAATATAAGGGGAAAGGTTTTTTCAGTTAATAAGGACTGAAAAAATTTTACAGAGAGGTGCTTCCAGATATTAGATAAAGCGAAAAAGAAAATTTTCAAGATAGCCTGTAAACCGTACCGATAATTTATCTGGAGCTTTACATGTTAAAAAATTGCACTAAATATGTATTCATGCTTGCTATAGGTCTTTCTTCTACTTTATATGCTATTACCGGATGGGAAAATCCTGTAAATTTATCCAAAGTAAAAAGAAACCTTTACTGTCATAATCCAGCCATTTCCAGTGATAATGATATGCTGGCTATCGCCTGGGAAGAAAAGTACAGGAATTCTACAACTTTGAATATTACCTATGGATCATCTTTGCAAAATCTTGATAAAAAATCATTATATAATACCGGTACCATCTATAATCTGCAACCTGATATACTGGTTCTTTTTGATATTATTGTGATCACCTATTCTAATCCGGATGGTGAAGTATACGTTATCAGGGGGAAGGAGAAGGGAAAATTCTGGTCACTGCCGATGCGTATCACGTTCACTCCTTATATCTCTCTGGAACCCAAATTATATTATGATGCGGAGAAGAAAAAATTGTATCTTTTTTATTTAGAGGAATCCAAAGGAATATTTTATCTTCGATACACGGAAAGTGTCAATAATGGGGCCAGCTGGAGCAAGCCCAACACCATTCTAAATTCTGAGAAAACAGGCATAGCGATCTTTTTCCCATCCGTATTTATCACGGACAATAAATTCTATATTATTTATCAGGGACGAGCCATTGGAACAGGTACTGAGGAGGGATTCAGGACAGACAAAATATTTGTTTCTATAATAAAAACAGATACAGGCGAGATTATAAAAAATGAAGAGTTGTTGAGCTCAACCCAGTTTATAAGATATATGCCTGTGGCCAAAAATTACCAGAGTCTGATATGGAGGGAAGCCGAGGAAAATATCTGGAATATATACCTGGGCATTATTGATGAATCCCATAATATCTCTCCGCTGAAAATAAATATTGAAAATAAGAACAGCTATAATCATACGGCCCTGTTCGGAAAGGATTATATAAAGATCTTCTGGTCAATGGTCGATCAAGACAATTCCCAAATTTTTAGCCGGAAATTCCATTTTAATTACAAAAAATTAGGAAATGAAGAAAAGGTTATCGAGACAAAAAGAAACTCTTACAATCCCCGGGCTGTTTTTTATCAGGGAGCTGAATATATTGTCTGGCAGGAAGAATATGATTCAAAACAAAGCGCTATCTTATTGCAGAAACAGGATGTATCCGCACCCGCTCCGGTTATTACAAAGCCCGGAACATCAAGATGGTATAATACTACTGATATTAATGTTTCCTGGACGATCCCCAGGGATCCCTCCGGCATAGCCGGTTTTGGATATGTTGTCACAAGAAATGATCAACCCCCTGAACGGATCATTCAGAATATTCCCGGCGAAGTTAACACCGTTAACGTGAAAGAATTGTTATCTGAAGGCACGAATTATTTCTATTTAAAATTGTATGATAAGGCAGGGAATGAAAGCCAGATCGTTTCAAAAATGATCCTGGTTGATCAAACCGGTCCTCGTATAGATGAGATCACATCTCCCACTCATCCCCCCGGGGAATACATCTTAAATACTAAAGCGCTGGTTAATATCAAGTCCTCTGATAATTATCATAAAGTAAAAGGTTACGCCTATATTGTCGATTATGGTAAAGAATCTAAATTACCAAAGAGGATCAAAAGCCAAAGGAACGTTTTAAACTTGAAATTAAACAAAGGTATCTCTTATTTAAAGATCGCAGCCGTTGATGAACTGGGGAATTGGGGACAGATCAGGTCTTATCCTTTTTACGTTACAAAACGGAAAGGGGAGGAACTGATCGCTTTAAAAAATCAGAGTAATGAAAATAATGTTGTTAAAGAAGAAATAAATAAACTTGAAGAAGATAAAAAGAGGCAACAGGAAGAAGAGAAACTTCTAGCCCTGCAAAAAGAAGCAGAAAAGAAAAAGCAGGAAGAGTTAGCCAGACTGGAAGAAGAGAAAAAGAAACGGGAAGAGATCGCCAGGATCCAGGACGAGACGAAAAGACAGGAAGAACTGGCTAAACTCGAGGCGGAAAAGAAAAAGCAGGAAGAATTAGCCAGACTGGAATTAGAAAAGAAAAGACAGGAAGAA
>JAFGFC010000183.1 GCA_016931325.1 Spirochaetota bacterium
CATCCCCATATAACGTAATGCTTTCAACATCGGGAGGAAGATCCTCTACCCATAGATCCCAGTCTTCCACAAGGACGGTCGAAATTCCAAATTTCAAGTTGAGAGGAAGTGTATTTTCCTCTCCAGGGTATTTCAGATTTTTTCCCATATTCTGGATCACAACGCCTAATGTAACTTTTTCATCAGGAAAATCCCACAAAAGCCCAACGTCACCAGCCCATCCTGATATTGTAGCCTGCTGCGCCATACGAGAATTGAAATATTTTACATTGACTCCCATTGAGATATCCCACCCCAGAGTACGGGCATAAGACAAAAATATGATCCAATCATTCTGGATAGAGACAGATGATTCAGTAATGGAATTATCGTCAGCCAGAATATCAAATTTACCGGCATCGAACCATCCCAGATGTATTCCAAAAATATTATTCCCTTCAGGCAATACCATACCGGCATTGGCATACATACAACCCAGCAAGAAGGACTGATAACTGAGAGAAAATTGCCTGTTGGTCATAAAAGCTAATCCGGATGGATTAATGTACGGGGCATAAATATAAGCTTTGCCCGCTACAAAGGAATCACCCATTCCCTTTGTCCTGGCTCCGACAGGGGCTGTTAAGATCCAGAAGGTCGAATCCATCATATCTCCATGCAGATGGAATCCGTACAAAAGGAAAAGCATCACAACAATTATCCTGATTATTTGATGATTAAAATGATTCACTCTATTTAAAAACCTCGATCAAATTGTGAATTTTTTCTTCCTTTCCACTGTTATCGACTGCCAGAAACTGAAAAATATATAAACCCCCGGGCACCAGGCTTTGAGCGTTATTATTACCATCCCATGTAATTGTATGCAATATATCTTCTGTTTTCAGTTCTTTTTTTTCTGACAATACCCTGACAATATTACCTGATATATCATAAATAGCCAGATAGACCCTGGCCGGATTGTTTAAAACATACTCGAAAGTAATGGTATCGGTTTTGCCGTCACCATTTGGAGAAAATGATATATTGCTCTGATAAAACCATTTTATTACTGAACCACTGCCAGACTCCCGGGAGAAACTCATAAATTCTTTTGAAAATTGTATCTGATCGATATATACCGTCCCTTCACCGGGAATTAGATCATCCGCTCCAAAGGTTAAATTCTTAAGGTGATAGGTTGCCTGAATGCCTGTAGCACTGAAATCCTGCAAAGGAATGGTTACCTTCTGCCAATTTGTTGCAACGCCATGGGGCAGATAAGAGTTCACATAGACCCAGCTCTCATCACCCTGTAAACCCACAACCTTTACAATAAATCGTTCCCCTCCATTTTTACCCTTCACCCAGAAAGAAATATCATTATATTCTGTAAGATCTTCATACCGCGACAGGTCCTCACTGGCCAGAGCCGTCCACCACGCCCACCAGTTGGGGTATAAATTCATATTCTGAAAATCGATCTTCAAAACTCCTCCATCTCTTGAAAAAGTCCCATTGGAAACAACATCCCAGTATATGGTTGAGGTACCTTTTTTCCTGGCATCATGCTGATAGCCAAGCTTGTTCCTGTACTTGTTGCATCCTTCAAAATGATCTATGATCAAAGATGTTTTATTAGTGCTGTTTGTCACAGATATATTATCAAAAAAAAGAGTACCTTGCGAATAGGAATTGGTATTATTACAGAAAAATATCTTTTTCAATTGCGAAATATCCACAGTTGAAAAATTTGAAAAAGGTTCTATCAGATTATGCCAATTGGTATCACTCAGGGTTTGGGTAATAACAAAGATATTATTAAAATTATCTCCCAGACCAATTGCGAATTTTTCGTTTCCTGCCTTTCCTCTGTACTGTAACTCAACCTGATCATAATTATTAAAATTTATGCCTGTTCCGTATACGCCTGTTTTATATTCCCAGACTTTCCCCAAGCTGCTCATATTATTATATTCCAACTTTAAAATACCATTACTGGCTATATCATAATTAATGGTTGCGGTTAAACTGGCTGCTCCCTGAACCTCTTTTTCCCACAATCCCCCTATGAGGTTTCTCTCGTTCCGAATATCAAAATCATCTACAATTAGTTTATCCACGCCGGCCAGTTTCAAGGCATCAATATAGATGGTTCCATTCCCTGTTTTTCCCGGAACAGATTCAATGATGATCTGGCTCAAGTTCTGCCTGTCGATCTTTTTGAAATTAAAATCCTCAAAATCGATCTGTATATGTTTAAAGCTTGTGCTGATACCCTGAGGATACACCCAGTATAGGGGAACAGAGGAAACCATCCCCTGTTTGTCCTTTAAAGTAATCTGAAAAATTTCTCCCCCGGAAGCGCCACGAACCCAGAAACTGATCCTGTCATACAAACTATAATCATAACCTTCTATAGTGGTTATATAACCCCACCTGTCTGTTACACCGGGAGAAGAAAAATCTATACGCAAAGCACCCGGTGATTCAATAAAAATTGATGTTTCGACAATAAAATTGATTGTACCATTTCCCACTGTAAAAGAATCATTGGGAAGCATTATATTATTGATTAATTTATCAGCATCATTAAAATTATCAATTAAAAACTCTACCTGTGTGGCATATAAATTCATACTCAGTAAACATCCAATTAAATAGATTACCATTCTACGCATGAATTAACTCCAATGCTTTTAAAACGTCACATTCAGCCGCGCGGATGTAAAATTTTCCGGCGGCCAGTACCCATATTTCACCATGTATTCTTTAGGATGTGTATATTTATATTCGAGTTCGATCTGAGCATTGAGAGACACATAATAGGAAAAAAGGGCTGAAAAGACTTCAGCGATATAACCCGGTCTTACGGCTCCTTCTTCTTTATCATACCTTTCCGTAATATCATTGAAATTATATTTCACCATGAGATGCCCCTGATTGGCAAAGAAATATTCTGCCACCACCCAGTACATATCCGAGTAATACCCATCAGGGATGAAACCGGGCTCCCCGGCCTTGGGAACGAGATACCATTTATCCAGTTCTCTTCGACCATAAGTGAAGGTAAGTGTGACTCCCGCTATTTTAGACCTTGAAATACTGTAGTACTGTTCCCATTTGGTTGCGTTTGTATCGGACTTGAGATGATAGCGATACCACTCCCCGGCCAGTCTGAACCACCAGATATACTGGGCCAGTGATGCATTAAAGCCAATGCCGTCTACAGGCATATATTTCCGGCCGGTGAGAAAGTCCTCAAAGTCTCCATGCAGACTATCCCCGGTCTCTTTTGTATACGGGGATAAATAGAAATAATCACTCAAATGGGTATAATTGAAATAGCTTAAAAGCCCTTCCCATGGAAAATCATGGCTCTCAAAGCCGGCAGTAAAACCCTCTTCGTTATAGGTTATGGGAGTAGAAAAAATACGGCCCAGAACAGGTACGCCTTCATCATCAAATCCGGTTTGATTTGTTTTCATACTTGTCCCATAGAACTTCCATTGATTCTTTCCATAAAATGTATTAATTGAGAATTTTGAAGATAGAACTTTTTTAAGGCTGATATTGTACATGGTGTTTTCAAATATTTTTGTTGATTTGACTTTATCTATACTCTGAAAACTCAGGGCGGTTGCGGAATTCCCCAGCCCAACAATTTTTGCTGTCAGATCCCAGAAATCAAATTCAGCCTTGCCCCCAAGCGAATAAGAATCATTCCATAATTTTAAAAGAAAAGTATTGTAATTAAATCCATCCACAGCTCCTTCGATTTCAATCCCTTCGTACTGCTTTTGTCCCACGATCGTATATTTATTGTAATCCACTTCAATATTACCGAGTGTGATCCTTTCCAGACCATAGGTTATATCCAGAATATTTAATTTTAAATTCCTTCCCACAACATCGTAATCTTTAGAACGTACCTCTTTTTCATAATCATTCTCCTCAGAAGATCCACTTTCATAAAAAGGCCTTATTCGACCGTAAATCACAATATCACCCTGAAAATTGAAATTTCTAAAGGTAAAATCTGTCCTCAGAATAAAATTCTGAAATATCCTCAACCCGCTGGCTTCAGTATCCCAAATCTGAGTTTCTGATTTTACTTCTTTTAAAAATTTCAATGAATGCCACTCTAAATATTTTTTCATCAGGGGAGTTATTGATCCCTTCTCTTCCGGGACCTGTATATCTTTTCCCGACAGGGTCAATTCATCGATAAGGATATAACTTTTACGGGATTCAATCTCTGTACCCAGAACACCTATCTCTATGGTTTTTATCTTTCCGGACATCACAGGGCGACCCATCCTTCGTTTTTCAAGATCTTTCAATACAATAGTGACTTTTCTCCATTCATCATGAAAAAGAACATTTCTGTCTATATGGCTGAATACTTCATCATTGTCATCTGTCACATTTAAATAAAAAGCATTCCCGGACCCATCACCTCTTACCCATATATGAATGGCCTCTGCTTTTGAAATATCCAATGTCTTTTTCAGTTTATACAGGAATCCTGCCTGGGCCTGAAAACCCCTGTAAGATCTCAAATAATAATTCATTTTAAGAGCGCAGGATCCATAATGCGCCTGTTTTGACGAGTCGAGATCCAGATCGCTTTCACCGTAGATCTTTTTATAATAGCACAAATTAGGGTTTTCATCTTCAAATCCATTAATCCTGATCTCTTTTTTCTCTGCCGGCGGGCTTTTCTCAAACATAATATTATCTATATAAAGAGTGCCTTCCCCATACTCCGGGAATCCCACGACAAGGGTCTCTATTTTTTCAGGAATGGCGGCAAAAGATTCCAGGAATTTCCCCATCGGAATGCTCACTTTCTTCCACTCTTTTGGTACACCATCCGGCAGAAAATCATCCAGATACAGTATGGAGGTTTTTTCCTCACTCTCTGAAAATGTGATAGAAAAATTTTCCTTCCCTGTTTTTCCTCTGACCCAGAAAGAAAATGTATCAAAGTCTGCGATATTGCGGTTCAAATAGGTCCACCAGGCTATCCAGTGCCTTTCATCACCCTCTTTTTTATATAGCAGTTTCAGAGACCGGCCTGTTCCACCCAGGGGCTTGTCCTTATCAAAGGTATAGACAAGGGTGGAAGGTTTTTTGGCGTTCATAGAGAAAGACTCTCCCAAATTATTCACCTCCCCTGTATCAAAATCCGCTACCACTAACTTTTTATTCTGCCCGTACACGGGGATCAAGAGAAATAGGCATATAAAAATTATACAAAACATTCTGATTTTATTCATTTCCTTTCCTCCATTGTAAATTCTTTTTATGGATTATTTTCTCCTTTCCTGACAAATCGATAGCTCAGAGAGAAAATATTTGTTGCATCAAGATCAAAATGATCATTAAAAGCATAATCAAACCGCCAGTTTTTCCAATTAATTCCCAGCCCCAGGGTCCAGTTATACTTGCCACTCTGCTGAAAGGCCCCACCCCTAAGAACAATATGTTCGACAGGGAATACTTCCACTCCCGTATGCAGACTGGCCCGGTCAATCAAAAGTTCCGAATAATCGATCACGCAAAGGATATACTTTATTGGTTTAAAATACGCACCGATACCGAGGTCTCTTTTGATCTTATCTTCAGAGAGTCCCTTGATCCCTGTTTCTTTTGCCCATTTAATTTCAGTATCTGTAAAATCATTTAGCATCAGCCCCAGACGAAAAAATTCTGATATCTGAGACAATATACCCAGATCGAATCCCCATCCCATGGCTTCTTTGGATGA
>JAFGFC010000184.1 GCA_016931325.1 Spirochaetota bacterium
AGCCGGGCCGAACAGTTATATTTCCTTATCAGGAACCTGGCAAGGATTCAGTCTTCCACCGGAACATTCTTTTATCGACCTGGGTAATATAAGCGGCCGCTTCACGATCACTCAGGATATTCTGCTTTTAAGTTATCTGGATCTCAATAAAAAAGAATTAAGGCTGAATGATTCTCTCACTGTTTCTTTCCGTGTATTCCTGTCTGACGCCATAACTCCTGTGACATCCGGCATAAACAGGGAGCATTTAAAGATCTATAATTACAAGGGAGAAAATTTCACATCCCTTTTTGAAGTGTCTGACCCTGTGTATAACATTGACCACTGGGAAATTTCCATACAGGCCGTTTCCCGCTCCCCCAATGAACGAGATTATTTTATGGGGATAGGAGGACTGATAAACGGT
This sequence comes from Spirochaetota bacterium, assembly GCA_016931325.1. Taxonomy (GTDB): domain Bacteria; phylum Spirochaetota; class JAHITG01; order JAHITG01; family JAFGFC01; genus JAFGFC01. The sequence continues at coordinate 407 of JAFGFC010000184.1, forward strand.
GATTTATTGACTGAAAAATATTCCCATGAGGATCTGGGTGATAATGGCAAGTTCAATGTAATAACAAAAAATCATGCTTACCCTAATTTTCCAAATCCATTCAATCCCAAGGAAGGCCCCACTACCCTGCGCCTGGATGTGCTCGATGTGAATGACAGAGTCGATATCCAGATCTATTCAAAAGCAGGCCTTCTCGTAAGGCATCTGGATGAAGGGGATGAAATAAAAAATAAATCGGAAATTCTCTGGGATGGGAAAAATGACGCCGGTCATATCGTGGCTTCAGGAGCTTATTTCTGCGTGATAAAGATAGGGGATTATAAAACGATCAATATCATTGTGATAGAAAAATAGTTTTCTAACGCGACATTTTCAGGACACGCTTGCATGTCCGTATATTATTTTTCGCTTTTATATTGCCGGGGTCCAGTTTCAGCACCATTTCCCACATCTGGATGGCTTCATTGATCTTGCCGCTATTATACAATTTCAAACCTTTGAAATAATAGGTATTCACTTTTTCCCTGTCTTTTGTAGCGGACACCCTTCTGGCCTTTATCCTGTCATAATTGAGGATATGATCGACCTTGTTAATATTCAATTTGGCTTTTTCGTGAGAAGGATCAAGGGCCAGTACCTTCTCCCACTTTTTAATCGCTTCTCCATATTGCTTTTCCGCGTACAAGGACAGACCCTGTTTATAGTACTGGTCAACAATTTTCGGGTCTGGAGGGACGACTTTTTCAGGACTGGCTTTTTTTATCAGATCGTCGATCCCTTTATATTCCGGAAAAAGTTCTTTCACGAGTTCAAACTCTTTTAAAGCAAACTCCTTCAATCCGTCCTGTAAATACTTTTGACCGAAATCAATATGCTCCTTGATGAACAGAGTGAATAATTTTGGATCGAGATACCTGCTGCATTTCACGATATACTCTCTGGAAACCTTATTCAAAGGGAAAATAAAAAGAATCGATTTCCATATTTTTACAGATTTCTGATATTCCTTCTGTTTAAAAAAATCTATACCCCTTTTGATCATATTATGGACCATATTATAGAAAGGAGAGGTGATGTCCACTTCTTCCTGTTTTTTGGCCCAGAGCGCTTTTTTAGCCAGGTTAAGGTATTCCAGGGCAAATTTATTTCCCGGAGACAATTTTAAACATTCCTCCAGAAGGGATATGGCTTTTTCAAATTCCTTCATCTTATAATGAATGATCCCCTGTTCCAGAAATTTCTGTATGCTTTCGATCTCTTCCTCTTTAACTTTTTCTTCCTGCTTGCGCAATTCCTGTTCGCTCAGCAACAATTGTTTTTTGGCTTCCTGATGATTCTCATCAAGGACAAGGACATTATTCAGCAATTCGATAGCCTGCTCAAATTTTCCTTTTCCCATGTTCTTTTTAGCCGCATCCATATAGGCATCGATCTGGGTTAGAAGATTTTTTTCTTCTTCCATTTTCTTTTTCTGCTGGAGCAGTTTATTCCTCTGTTCCATGGCCTTCTGATTATCCGGATCTAATCTCAGGATCTCTTCAAAAATAACAAGGGCGGACTGTGTCAGACCGGATTCGAGATATTCCTCGCCCTGTTCCATTAACCGTTTGATCTGTTCCTGTTTTTCACTTTCCAGTTTTAACTTGAAAGCCCTGATGATCTTGTCTTCTATATCTATTCTGGCAGGATCAAGTGTAAGGGCTTTTCTCCATATATAGATGGCTTCATCGTATTTCTTCTCATTAAAGTATTCATCCCCTATTTTCACATAGATCAGTATACTTTCTTTTTTAAACGCCTCGGGAAGCCTCTTTTCAAATTCGATCCTGTTATTTCTGGCTTCCTCATCATCCGGATTTAAAAGAGAGGCAATGTTATAGACAGCCAGAGTCTTTTTAATAGAGACCGGGTCATCCTTCTCTTTGTACTCCTGGCCTTTTTCTTTGTATTCATTGACAATATCTTCTTTCACATCCGGCGTTTGATCCAGTTTTTCACCGATACGCTTAACGTATCTTGTCGCGATCTCATTTTTAATATCGTATTCAAATACAATATTGAAATGTTCAAGGGATTTTTTATATTCCATCTCCTCATAATTTTCAAGGGCCAGGCTCATATGGTTATCGATATTGTTCTTTTCCCTGGTACAGCGAATCAAATAATAATTAGCCAGTTTATGATCCGGATTGACATTCAACGCCTTTTCCCACATTAAGACCGCCTGCCTGAACTCGGCCTCTCTGTATAGTTCAATACCCTTATCGCAGAATTTGTCCGCTTCTTCTAATGTTTGAGTAAAAGCAAAATGTGGCAACAAGCATAATAAACACAGAATGCACAGGATAATAGTTTTTTCTTTATTCATAAAGCATCCACCTGAGAGAATGCGGAATGGTTTTTATCTTTATTTTTCGCCTGCCCCTGATCAATGAACTCGCCATGATCTTTTTTCTGGCAGTCAGGATAACCATATAGTCTTCTTCAGGCCAGAGGGTGATGTCAACTTTGAAATATCTGTAATCTTTATTCTTGCCCTTGAAGGATCTGTTCTTTCGTATAACGAACAGGGGAACGAACGGGTCCTCAGAAGGAACCCTGCAGAAATTTAATACAGGGGTCCAGATATATAATTTTTCAGCCAGATCGTCAGTTTCAGATCCTGAAGAAGAAACATAGATGTCAAACTTGACCCGTTTCAATTTTATACCCTCATGAACGACTTCTTCTATCTCAACATTCTCGGGTGGTCCGATAACATCTATGGTTTTAGCGTTGAAAATAGGTTTGGCCACGATTTTATATCGCTTCTTTAAATAGGCATTAATGATCACTTTCTTTTTCTCGTCTGAAATGTCATCCGGTATATTGGTAACCGGCTCTGCGATGATCTGTTGGTTCGTGACCACCTGGGTATTGAAAGTGACGGCTATCATTTCAGGTTCCCGTTTCGATATATAAAAGGGATACACGCTTTCCAGACTGGAATCCCCTGATTCATCAATAGCCCAGATACGCAGATAAGAAATTCCCGGTTCAAGATGCAATTGCAATTCATTTGTCCTCAGATTAATGGTTTTATCTTTCAGGGCACCCTTTCCATAGTCAACCGTATAGGCAAATCCCCGGATAGGTTGAAGATTGTCAGCCGCTTCAATATACACAACGGCATCAGGGTTGGTAACAAAGGTGTTTTCAGGATGCGTGGGAGAGAATATTCTCGTTATCACAGGGCTGGTCATATCGACTTTGATCATCTTTGTGGCGGTTGTGCTTTCATTACCGGCTCTGTCAAAGGCTTTTAAATGAAAATAATTAGTTCCCTCATTTAAAATATGCTTTGCTGACAGGGAATTTATCTCAGGCGGGAGGTTCTGAATAATACGAGAAGGTTTGGCCTCCCGGCTCATCTCATATCCATAACCGCTGATCCCTGACGGGTCAGGTGGTTCTTCCCACTCTATCTTTATATCCACAGTTGAAAACCATTTATCCTGATCAGGCTTTGTGATCACTGGCGGTTCAACCGACGTATCTGATCTCTGAATAAAAATAGCGCTCTTGCTGTTATTGTATTCCTCCTGCCAGGCGATGTATTCCGCCTGCTGAAAGACCGTGGTGCCTGAAAGATAAGAATTGAACGGCGTTTCCACAACAACAGCCTTTTCTTCCAGGACACCGGATTGAAAAACATATTTCCGGCTGAATATCTGTGAATTGGTCTTATCCACCATGGACCAGAATATTTTAATATAATCCTTTACAAAGAGCACAGATCGATTATAACAATTCTTATTTTCAATATTTACTTTTAGTGGGAATATCTTTTCATACTCTTCCATGATCCCAATATAGATATTCCATATATCCTTTTCATACTCTCCCCAGATAAGGCTTTTTTTATCCTTCCCCGCAATGGGCGTGTAGCGGATATTCTCTTTTGCTTCTAAAAGGGACCTGTTCTGTATGATCTCTTTTGTTTTTCTATCAAGCATAGCAAGATAAAGCTTATCCTTGGTGGTTTTTTCTGTCTTGAACTCTTCCCGGCCCTGATAGACCACGTAAAATCTTCCTTCACTTGTGAAAAGGGAAGGGAAAAAGATAGCGGATCCTGTCTGTTCTGATGTCAGGAGGATCTCGGGTTGACTCCATGTGGCGCCATGATTAAAGCTTGAAACATATTTTAGAAAATAATCCCCTTCCCGTTCTTCAATAAAATAAAGAAAAAGGGTCTTTGTTTTTTCATCATAAAAGAACTTGGGTTCCAGAGAGATTTCCGGCGTGAACGTGATCCTTCTGGACAGGGACCATAATTTCCCGTTCTCTTTCCCTCTCATAAAGTAGATCTCTCCATCCGGCCCCGAATAGGTGAGAAGGATAAAATCATTCAGTACGATAATATCCGGTTGAAGATTATATTCTTCCTGACAGGTATAGAGGGTCAGATTTTGCAGGTTCTTTTCCGATTCCCCGAAGGATAGTATTAATCGCGTCACGCCTTTTTCTTTTTCTTCCCAGGCCACGGCCAGGATCTTTTCACTGCTGGAAATGACAGGATTATGGCAGTACAGGTTTGTTCTGATACCGGAAAGATTAGTGGCTTTTTCCCAACCAATTGAGCCAAAAAGCGGAGCCGATAATACGAGAAAAATAAAAATAAATTTCTTCATAACTCTTTTTCAAGAAATAAAAATCATGTCCATATATATTTTATATATTTATTATCGTATAAAAGATAGCCCAAGATAAAGAATAAATCAATGGGTTTTTAGAAAGGAGAAACATTCAACAGTGCAATAAAAAGGTTATGGGCATAAAAAAGATCTGTTAGAATAGAATAGAATAGGTGAAACTCAAACCCCAAAAGGTATCTGGTTTTTTTAATTTGTATATGGGGGTTCCATCCGGTTCACTACCGAGTGAATAATTAGGATTATCCGGTTTCTTAGACTCGACTTCGGTATTAAATGTCTGGTACCTGAACCCTACAAGAAAAAGAGCCCTGTCGCCGGCTTTAAAACCTATAAAAGGTTCTCCATTGATGGCTGTGGCTTTCAAGTTCATGCCATAATCACTTGGCAAACTACTATTGGGATTAGGGTCCCAGAATTCAGGTAATGTGTAGTCTCCTGTTAAAAAGGCAACTGACAGGGTAGCTCCGATTAAAAATGGCCCCATATCATACGTATACCCTGCCCCAATGCCAGGACCGCTTATAAAACCAACAGACGTGTATTGATTGCCTCCCCCAGTCTCATAAACATTACTGGTTACCTCTGTAAGACCACTTAACCTGGTACCCATCATTTCATAACGCTGCCCCTTATATCCGGCAAACACTTTAAATTGTGAGATGATCCTGTATGACAGGGCCGCATCAAAATCCCATCTTGAGGCGGAAAAAGATCCTTTTTCATCTATATGATATATTTTGTTGCCGGAATTCATATTATAAGATGAAGTGTATTTACCCAGGGCATTGCCACCATAATAGGCGCCTGCACTCAATCCAAAGTTACCCTGTACGAGAGAAAAATTAAGTCCTCCCATAACGAACATCCCGGAATAAAAATCCTGACTCAAATTCTGATGAGTATTATGAGGCCCCATAATAGCTTTGTCAAACCAAGGGTCCCAGTCAACGACCCATACTTTTGTGCCTACGGCCAGCTGTACGGCATGGGATTGATCTATAAAAAGCGATAAAGATAAAATAAAGAAAATCAACGTAAATAATATTCTTTTCATGGCGTTCTCCCTATGAGGAAAAGATGATTAATAATAATTATTTCAAACCAAGTGTCAAATTATTTTTCGTATTCCTTTAAAAACTCTTCTATTTTCATGGAAAAAACAAGATCAGCCAGACTATCCAGAGGGGTTTCACTTAAATTAATAATTACCATAAAGGCCCTGTTCTGCTTGGCGATAAGAGGATAAGTGGAGGCCGGTTGCACAATAAGCGTTGAACCCATGACGACCATGAGATCACAGGCAAGCGCCAGATCCTCGGCCCGTTTCAAGTCTTCAATTTTCAGATTTTGCCCGAAAGAGATGGTGTTGGGTTTTAAAAGACCATTACACTTTGAACAGATGGGAACACCTTTGTCCAGATCCATATCTTTGAATACTTCTTCAGAGGAAATGAGAAAACCACATTGTAAACATATCACTTCAAGCGTATTACCATGAAGATTGACCATGATCTCTTTTGGCAATCCGCTTTTTTCATGCAGACCGTCGATGTTCTGGGTGATCAGACCTTTTAATTTACCCTGATCATACAGCTCTTTAAAAAATATATGGCCCTTGTTAGGCCTGGCTTTGTTGATCGTATCCCACTGCTCCTGTTTTCTTTTCCAGTAAAGGATCCTTTTTTCTTCATTATTTAAAAATTCTTCAAAATAGACAGGCTGAAATTTCTCCCAGATCCCCCCTTTGCCGCGATAAT
>JAFGFC010000185.1 GCA_016931325.1 Spirochaetota bacterium
TCGATCCTGTAGATCAGATCCGCCGGGTCCACGGGATTCTGCCCGCAGGATACAAAAAACGCAATAATAATGAAAATAATCAGTGTAACATATCTTGGTCGAATCCCTTCCATCCATGGGCGATTCGACACTCCCCACATCCTGCCCCGAGAAAATCGGCCCTCTGGAATTTCTTGGAAATTCCGAGGATTAAGTCCTGGGAATGCTCCGCATTTCTCAGGAAGATTTTCCGGGATCAAGTCCCTGGAATTGCTCTGCAATTCCAGGGGATGGGTCGTCGAACCTCGAACGTCGAACGTCGAACGATTCATATTAGAACCTCACTTTATATATCAAACTGAGTTCGTCCATCCTCTCCTTAAGCATATCCGACCGCTGGAACGCGTCCATATAGTTCTCGTATTTATCATCATATTTGCCGTCAATGATGATGAGCTGATACCGCAATTCTACAGAAGAGATACCGAAAAATTTCACAACCCGGGCGCCTATATACCAGTCCCAGGGGATACCGATATCCCTGTTATAGTCATAGGGATTGGTCTTGTACGGCCACATCTCATCATAGGACCCAAAAGCCGGTATCTCCCAGTCATCCATCAGAGCCATAAAGCCGATAAGGAAATCATCATCCTTGCGCAGCTCGATATACCCGGAATAATTCTTGGTCCAGGGCACCATGGCCACATAGGTGGGCCATCTTGCCTGCTTCAATCCGGTATCAAAATAAAAGATCAGTTTATAAGGCCGCAAATAATTGGAGATCAGTTTCGTGCTGAATTTATGAAGTTTACAGGGATAAAGGCCTTTATCCCCGCCGTAAATAATATATTTATCATCATCCCAGTTGAAATAGACCGGGTTATCCGTATAGGTCGGATAATCCGCATAGGAATATTCACATTTTATGGCGACAGGCGCGTCTTCCATGTAATTGGCATTCCAGTGAGAAATAGCCGTGGGCATGGTGGGATCAAAGATAAACCCGGCTGTATATATCTTTGCCTCCCTGTTATATTCATGCACCAGAGGCGCGGTTAAAAGGTTATTGAACAACGGGCCTGTGACAGGCTTCCTGTCATCATATTTGGCTGAGAGAATAATGGCCCTGATAGGGCTCACCCTGGCTTCCACAGAGTATTCCTGCCGGTTGCCGGCGTATTTATCCGCTTTTTCATACATGAGAATAAAATTTAAAAAATAAGGCAGAGGGGAAGTATCCAGCTTGGCTCCATAGTAAAAGGCATTCTTTGTGGCATCGAATTTCGCGATCTCCAGTTGAAACACATGATAGTATGTTCTGACCTTATTATCCCAGGCGACGACCTGTTCATCATAGACATACTGGGTTTGAGGGAATTCAGGCCGGGTGAATGTCCCTTCCACATACCCTTTGGTAATATCATAGATCGTGAGGTTATCCGGATCAGTCATGTCCAGATAAGGATTGGTCCTCAGCCTGTACAAAAGTGTAGATTCCACCGATTTGAATGTCCTCATATATTCTATAAAGACAGTGGATGCATTGGCCAGAGCCGGCGTCTGACCGGCTGCCACAAAAAGCCCGTCCAGAAAAGTATCATCCCCGGCCGATATCTCTATGCCCAGCGGGGAATAGGTGCCCAGATAACGTGATGTGTTCAGATCCCAGTCACTGGTATAAAGTTTCAAAAGGTCCGTTGATTCCCTGTGACCCCGCCACTTATAGATATGCGTGGTGAACCAGTCGTTAAAAAGATTCAAATCGACATAGGATAGAAATGTGGTCACCCTTTTCTTTTTTATATCAGAGATATCATGGAAGTAATCCAGTCCTTCGGGATTGTACATATCCACTTCCAGGCCAAAGCTGCCTTTGTAGATGTTGTCAGGATGCATGAGGAAAAAATCCAGATAGAGATTATGGTCCTGATCGATGATACCGTAGGGAATGGTGACAGTCTTATTCGCCTCGTTCTCCCAGATCTCGATCTTGCGGTCCTTTTGAAGATTACCCCTCAGCTCCATCTCATACGTCCCGCCGATCTTCAATTCCGCGGATAAGGGATGCAATGCAAAAAGGAATAAAATTGTTATTATTGAAAAATAATGTCTTGTTTTCACGATGACTCCTTTTTTAATGACAGGGTTCAAAGATTCTATAGGCGGGATTTTCTAATCCCGCAATATATAATGCGGGGTTGAACGAAGCCTACCCCGCCTATCGATAAAAATTATTTTTTTAAACTGCGTATCTTCTCCACTATCTTCTTACCCAGATTCTCATAAAGATCATTCATTCTTTCTGTTTTTGTATTAAAATCAAGCGAATCATCAAATACTTTCTTTCTGGTCTTGACATCAACAATAAAATAATCGATCTTTAAAATATCGCCCTTTTTACTGAAACTGCCGCCCGAGATATATTGAATGCCCGCCTTTTCGAGTACTTCAAGGCTGGGGCTTTCCATCCTCATAATATTGACAGCCTTCATATCATCCGCTTCATCATCAATATAATCCAGAGTCCCCAGGGCGAGCTTTTCCTTTAAATATTCCAATGTCCTGTTATCATCCAAATTCTTGAACTTGGCCACCGTGACAGGTATTTTTCCTTCTGGCACCACTTTTTCTATCTTTTCTTCCTTCATGCCATACTCTTTCTTTTCCTCTTTTTTCTCTGCCTCACCTTTGAGGAAACCAACCTCCAGATTCAGACAATGCAGATGTCCGAACTCGCTTGACTGGGAGTTAAGGTTGAACGAATAGTTCAGTTTCAGTTTTGTATTCTGATCAACGCCATAATGCACACCAGCGCCCAGCGACAGATTGCCTGTGTCCAGACCGATCTTGTAGCCGGCCCTGAAGAACAATATCTTCATCAGGTTATACTGCA
>JAFGFC010000186.1 GCA_016931325.1 Spirochaetota bacterium
CATTAAAGATCTATATAACTTTATCTCCGTCTGATGACTCCATTGAAGTGAACGGTAAGGTGATATGGTCAAAATCCAAGGAAGGCTTTTTTCATACCGGCATTGAATTTACTCAATTTGCGGGTAAATCCAATAAAAAAATGATTTTGGAATATATCAGGAAACAATCCTGATCTTCAATAATCCTGCCTGAACGATCTGTTTTTCTTGCTTCTAAGGTTAAAAAATTATATTATTAAATGGTCCTGATATGAAAGCAAGTCAAATAATATTTCTTTTTCTATGCCTTGTGATAAGTGTCCCTTCACCCTTTTGGGGTCAGCAGATCCCTTATGACAAGGATTTCAAAGAGATAACATCAACTCATTTCACCGTTGTTTATCATGGACATAAAAATATAGCCCAACGAGTTATCATAATCGCGGAGAATATCCATGCCTCTCTGGCGTCCAGGTTCTTTATAGAGGATTCGATCCATACGTATATCGTCCTGGCGGATGTGACAGATATGGCCAATGGAATGGCGACAGTACTGCCTGATAATATTATCTATCTGTATGATATAACTCCTCAAATTTCTGCTCAAAAAAGCCTCCTCCATTATGACCAATGGCTGGAAGAGTTGATCCTGCATGAGTACGTGCATATTCTGCATCTCAATCAGGATCACAGCATGTGGAAGATCCTGCGGTCTCTTGGTTTGAAATATATTGTTCCCAATGCCCTGCTCCCCCTTTCTTCCCTGGAAGGATTGGCTGTGGCGATAGAATCTTATTATACCCCCATGGGCAGGGCCAAGAGCTCGTTTAAGGATATGGTATTGAGAACCGCTGTTTATGAAGATAACGTGCCGGCCCTGGATGAGATCAGCGCATTTGTGAATAAAATACCATCCGGATATGGCCCTTATATATGGGGTGGAAGTTTTCATTATTATCTGATCCATAAGGTATCTGAGAACAATGTTCTCAAAGCCTATAACCGGCATGGCGGTTGTCTCAACTGCTTGTTGTCTCCCCTGGAAACTGATCTTCGAACATGCGCCTGTTCTGTGCTGAGCTGCTCGCCTTTGAATGCCATATTCTATCTGTATACAGATCAAAGTTATTATGATCTGTACGATGAATGGACAGCAAAGATCACAAAGGATTATTTAGACGAGATCAGAAAAATCAATAAACCGACAAAACCATTTAAATTAAGCGGGATCGAACCGTTCTGGAACATTTATGATCTCAAGTATTATGATCATAAAATATATTTTTCCGGATATTCTCCCCATACCGGTTATGGGCTGTATGCCTATGACCTGAAAGAAAAAGAATTAACCATTCTTCTGGAAGATGCCTTTGTCTCCTCGCTCACGTTCTTCAATGATGAGATATTTTTTACGGGTTTTGATATTTATGATAATGTATACAGTTACTTTTCTCTATACAGATATGATACAGGATCAGGTAGAAGAAAGCGTATTAAAAATACCAGAAGAATGGTATATGTTGAGAAGTATCAGGATGACCTTCTGGTCCTGGAAAATAGTGAAAACAAGAAAAGGTTATTCATTATGTCGACCGACGGTCAGCGCAAAGAAATTGTTCTGGAATTTGGAAAATATGACATAGCCTCTGATTTTAAATTGATCAAAGATGACCTTTACTTTATTATGAAAAAAGAGAATGATTTTATTGACATTTACCAATATCAATTCCAGACAAAGGATCTGAAGCGAATTACCCGAACAGCCTCCATGGAATTGTCGCTTATGGTTGACAATGAAAATCTGTACTTTGTTTCTGACCACAACTCGAGATTTGATCTATACCGGTATCATGTTATAAAAAAGGATTTTTACCAATTGACCGATTTGATCACAGGATCACTTCAATTTGCAGCATCCGGGAATGATTTTTATTTGACCTATTACACATCCTCAGGATTTAAAATGGCCGTCTTAAATGAAAAGAAGATGAAAAAGATACCGGTTGATTATAATAAAAATGACTCTTATCCTCATTATCTGAAAGAGGAAACGATACATACAGCCGAGTCTGATCACAAAGATAAGGGAAGTTTCTCTTCACTCGGGAATCTTTTTTCCCAAATGATCCTTTTTCCCGATTTTTATGCTTATTCAGAAGGCCAATCTTATTTTGTTGCCAGTTTTGGTCTGACCCTGTTATTCACGGATATTCTGATGAAAAACAGTTTATCTATCTGTCTTGGATACGATACCTATGTTGAAGACTATTATGGCAGATTTAATTATTATTTAAAGAATAACAAAATAGATCTTGATATTCAAGCGTTTCGCCTGTACGCCGGCAGAACAAACCAATTAAAAAAAGATGAATATATCTCCGCCGGGATCCAGTATTTGAAAAATACCATTCTTGACCTGTTGGCTTTTCATACAGGATTAGCCTATTATAAAAGAGATATGATATATAACAGGCGGGTGGAATATTACAATTCTCTATTTGCCGGATTTACTTATAATAACACGAAAAAATACCCTTATTCCATCATCCCGGAAAAAGGATGGCATGTATATTGCCGTTATGATCTGTTAAAGGAATTTTTAGGTTCTTCGTATGATCTGGACCTTTTCAATTTGAGGATAACAAAGTATAATCAATTATTTTTTATGCACGATATATTCAGGATATTTACTGATATCGGGATCATGTTGAACGACTCGGGAGATGAGCCTTATGAGGTTGAAGGACTTTCATTCAATAAATCGACGCTCTATACCAAGAGATTAATGGCCTATTCGTATTATGAGAAAAGCAGCAAGAATTATTTCATAGCCAATATTTCTTATAATTTTCCCCTTTTCTGGATCGAGAGAGGGATAAAGAATATGCCGCTTCTCCTTTCCCATGTCTGGATGAAACTGTACTATGAAGGGGGGAATGGATTCAATGATATCAAGAAATTGAGTTTAATGGACATGGTTGGAGCAGATTTGAATTTCAGTCTCTATTTCTATTATAGTTTGAAAACGGATATAAGTTTTGGTGTTTCTTATGAACTTGAGAAGAGAAGAAATTATAATCTGTATATCACGGGAGGGATAAAATTTTAAAGTTCTATGAATAAAATATTTCAATTATTATTGATCTTATTATTCTTCTTTATCAATTCTTCCTCTGTCATATCGGATATTTACACAGAAGAGGACTGGGAGCTCTGGAGAGAGACTTACAAAGATGTGAAAGTAAAATCCACGGTGAAAGGATGGTTCCTTCCTTTTAAGACAAAAGATAGAAAGGATATAAAGACCATAGATATCATCAGTACATTTGGTTCTCCCAGACTATCCTACGTGAAAGGACATTTCCATACCGGTATAGATATGATACCTAAAAAGAGGAACAGAGATGAATATATATATGTCTATCCCGTTGCGGATGGATCGGTTTGTTCCATTCATCTGACTCACCCTCATAAAACCATCGTGATCAAACACAGGTTAAAGGACGGGACCATCCTGTTCACGTCCTATAAGCATTTATTCGAGATCTATCCTGAAAAAGGGGACCGTGTCAATGTCCAGACCCGATTGGGGCGATTATATACCAGAGAAGAGGCTCTGAAACTGGGTGGCCGGTATGATCATCTGCATCTTGAAATACGAAAGAAATTCGATGATTATGGCGCTGCCAGCTGGACCACCATGAGCCGGACAAATCTCAATAAAAGATTTTATGACCCCTGGAAGTTTATCAAAGAAAAATTAAAACAAAAGAAGTGATGATTTTTACCAGGCCTTTTTTACAGCAACGATGATTCCCAACAAGTATAACATAGTTTTACAGATCACTTTTTTTCTTGATTAATTTATCCAATCCCAGCTTGATCTGTGATGCCACGGGCGGGCATCCTTTAATGAAGATACCCTTGTCCTTTTGTTTAATCGTGCAATTCCCGATCAAAAGAGTATCTTCTGTCTGTTTGCCTATGCCTTTGCCAACAGCCATGCGTAAAGGGAACTGAGGGGTAAGGTAATCAGCAAAATCCTTATAGTACCGCTGCAGGAACATGAGGGTAGAGGAGAGGCAGGCGCTGCAGGCATCCTTATCCTCGACTATAACATTTTTGAATTGCAGGGAGATCTTCTCCGGGGGGCGTTTGAATATCACCTTCCATTTTAAAAAGTCTTTCGGCTCAGGTAACAGGGTGTCATCATTGATGTCCTGTCCGGTTTCTTTGATCGCCAGTTGAAGATGATGGATCGAGCGGGGGTTCAAGCCCATCAGACGGGAGGCTATCCAGTCGGCAGCCAGGCAATGCCGCGAGGCTATAATTAACCCCACAAATCTGGCCTGACCGGCGCTGGGTCCCAGGCCTTCCTGTCCTATAGATCCGTCAATAACAGTCAGATCAGGCATTAAGACCTTGGACATATCCGCTATAGCCATATCCAGGGGTTTGGCCGGAGGGGGAATGGTTCTGGAAAAAGGCAATTGATGAAGTTTGACCTTTTCCCGTTTAAAAAGACACCCTTTCATATTTTTTAATCCCAGGGACACCTGGGTATGCATATGGGTTTTCATGACAGGAATAGAGACAATAAAGTCAAATTCTTTAATTTTCTGACAGATCTTTAAATGATCTATTATCTTTTTATGAGGGATTTTAACAATTAATGATCCATGGTTATCAAGGTCAATGAGAGGGATCTTCCTTTCTGTGGCCACTCTGGCAATACCGCATTTTTCAAGGGCTTCCAGGGCTTTAACACCCAAAATCGGACTCTCTCCTATAGCCAGATCCTTAATCCCGGATTCAAGAAAAAAATCAATGACAGCAGCGACAACGTCGGGATTGGTATTGATCCCGAGACGTTCCGAGACCAGACGTCCGGAATTGGGTTTAAGTAAAATACGTTTATTTTTTAACTTTTCAATATCAAGATCAATTCTTTTCAGTACATCCCTTGTCGTGGAGTAAGCATTTTCACCTTTAGCAATAAAAACTTTGAAAGTGGGTTTTCTATTTTCCATATGATTTTACAATCTTCGGCCCCGCCTTGGACATTTCTGGTGTTGCGCTTGTGTCCTTTTTGATAATATGAATATAATAGTAATCCATTTTGCAGACAAAATCAAGTATTTATGTGAAATTGCTTTTCCATAATCTACCCAAGAGTAAAGATGATGATAGAGGTTAATTCTAGTGATCTTTGTCTATCTGTGGTTTCTCTTTTTAAATGTTCTATGTGGTTAAAACTCTTATAAAAAAATCGATCAATCCGATATTAAACAAAAAGGTGAACCTATGTATCGATTTATTATCAAGGGTGGAAAGGAATTAAGCGGTAAAGTGAAGGTGAGCGGGTCGAAAAACGCGGCTCTGCCGCTTATTGCCGCTTCCCTTCTGGCCAAAGGAAGGACAATTCTGCATAATGTTCCGGACCTGAAGGATATCCAGACCATGTTAAAGGTCGTTCATACCCTGGGGCCGATCTTTCATTTTGAAAATAACAAGATCATCATTGATACCACCCATATAAAATCGCATGTGGCTCCTTATGAACTGGTCAAGACAATGAGGGCTTCTATCTATGTTCTGGGCCCTTTGCTGGCGCGGGTAGGAAAGGCCAAAGTATCGCTCCCCGGTGGATGCGCCATTGGGCCTCGTCCCATTAATTTTCATATTGAAGCGATGAAGAAACTGGGGGCACGGATAAGCATTAAAGAAGGATTTGTCCATGCCAGGACCAGTAAATTGAAAGGAGCAGAGATATATTTTGAAAAAGTAAGCGTGGGAGCGACAGCCAACGTGCTGATGGCCTCTGTCCTGGCCAGGGGAAAGACCGTCATAAAGGATGCTGCCCTGGAACCCGAGATCGGCAATCTGATAACATTCCTTAAAAAAATGGGCGCCGATATCCAGGGGAAGGATACGGATACGATTATTGTGAACGGTGTGGATAATTTGAAACCGGTGGAATATACAGTTATACCGGACCGTATAGAAGCAGGGACATTTATCCTGGCCGGCGTGATCACACGCAGTAATATCACTGTAGAGAATATCCATCCCACGCATATCAGATCTTTGATCGATGTTCTGGAACGGATGAATATCAAATTAAAAGTGACTGATGATTCAGTGAAGATAAGATCCTGCAGCGATATAAGACCCATTGATATAAAAACAGCCCCGTATCCCGGATTTCCCACTGATCTTCAACCTCAGCTCGGCGCTGTTCTGGCCGCGGTCCCCGGTATCAGCGTGATCAATGAGACGATCTTTGAAAATCGATATACCCATGTCCCTGAATTAATACGAATGGGATCTGATATAGATGTGGAAGATCATATTGCCATCATAAGAGGGAAAAAAAGATTAACAGGAGCGCCGGTTATGGCATCAGACCTTCGAGGGGGAGCGGCTCTTGTCCTGGCCGCTCTGGCTGCCAAAGGTGAATCGGTCATACAGCGAGTTTATCATATTGACAGGGGTTATGAAAAAATTGAAAGCAAACTGAAGAATCTGGGCGCCAGGATAGAAAGGGTCAAAAATTGACTTTTGATAAATTCTGGTGGACCGAAAATAGAAAAGGAAAGAGGAGTTTAACCGAATAAATGTTATCTTAAAAATTAAGATAATAAAACGGAGGCATGCAGGAGTGTATGCCTCCGTACACCCTTCAAGGGAATCAGGAGGTCGTTTATGATCAGAGGACTTTATACAGGAGCCTCGGGGATGCTGTCCCAGAGTTTAAGGATGGATGCGGTGTCCAATAATCTGGCGAATGTCGATAAAACAGGGTACAAGAAGGATATCACTATTTTCAAGGCTTTCCCGGAAATGCTTCTCCGAAGGATCAATGATGACGGCGTAACAAAGTTCCCTCTTGGCTCTTATGACAAAATGCCGATTGTCGGACGGCTCGGTACGGGCGTTGAAGTGAATGAACTGTACACAGACCATAATCAGGGTAGCCTGAAGCAGACAGACAACCCGTTTGACCTGGCCATAGAAGGGAAAGGATTTTTTACCATTGAAACAGAACGCGGTCTCAGATACACGCGCAACGGTAGTTTTATTCTTGATAAAGACAATTATGTCGTGACAAAGGACGGGTATAAGGTGCTGGGTGAGAATGGATATATCCAGGTGCAGGGAAATAATTTTAAAGTGAATGATAATGGAGATATCATCGTTAATCTGGACCTTTATAACAGGCAGCTGGTCTCGGTCAATGAGAATGATTGGGCCGGCTCCACCGTGCTGGATAGATTTCGTATTGTCAGTTTCAGAGAATTGCGAGAATTGAAAAAAGAAGGGAACAGCTTTTACTATGAAACGGAATTTTCAGGTCCCCCGCGGACCCCGGCTCAGATGCCAAAACTGAGACAGGGTTTTTTAGAGCATTCGAATGTTAATATCGTGCAGGAAATGGTGGAGATGATAGAAGTACAGAGGGCTTATGAAGCCAATTCTAAATCTGTCACCACTCATGATGCGGCCCTGGGTAAATTGATCAATGACGGGGCCAGGATATAAATTAATCAGGAGGTAATAAAGCCATGATGCGTTCACTCTGGACAGCCGCCACGGGAATGGTGGCTCAGCAATTTAATATTGATACCATAGCCAATAACCTTTCTAATGTCAACACAATAGGTTTCAAGAAGAACAGGGCGGATTTTGAAGACCTTTTGTATCATACGCTCAAAGTGGCCGGCACGCCCGCTACCAATGTTACGGTTGTTCCGACAGGTATCGAGGTCGGGCATGGCGTGAAAGTATCCGCCACACAAAAGATGTTTCA
>JAFGFC010000187.1 GCA_016931325.1 Spirochaetota bacterium
AGCAAAGCAGGCGACAACAGCCATAATGGGCAAAGCATCCGGAGTATTGTTCATATCGATCCTGGCTCCTTTTAATTTCCCTCCTTTTATGATCAACCGGTCTTCATCCCAACTGACACTGGCTCCCATCTGTTTCAGATATTCAATCACCAGCTTGTCTCCCTGGGTATCATTCATGTCCAGATTCTCCAGAATGACCTCGTTATCGGACAGAGCCCCGAGGCCAAGAAAAAAAGAAGCCGAAGAAAAATCTCCCGGGATGGACTGATCAAACGCCTGATAGGCCTGACCCCCTTTAATATGAAACGTCTTATAATTGTCATTTTCATATTTGATGTTCTGCTTGTCCAGCCAATTCAATGTCATATCCACATAAGGCCGTTCATTTAAAAGAGTTAATCGTATCTCTGTGTCGTTCTGAAATAAAGGAGCATTGATCAAAAGCGAACTCAGGTATTGAGAGGAGATCGCTTCCAACTCTGTCACCCCCCCCTTGGCCACGCCTTTCACGATAACAGGGGCTTTGCCATTATCCTTTATTGAAAACACCTGCGCTCCCAGGTTGTTCAAGGCTGTCATCAGGGGTTGCAGAGTCCGGTTTTTTATCTGCTCATCACCTGTAAATACAGTATAACCATTGATCAGGGCGGCTGTAGAAAGTCCTATCCTCAAGCTTGTCCCGGAATTTCCTACATCAATAACATCGTCCGGTATCCCGGGATGTCCTTCCAAACCGTCAATCTCTATGGTATTTTCCCTGGACCGGATCGTCGCGCCGAATGAGCGGCATACCTCTATCGCTGATCTTGTATCACTTGAAATAAGAGCCTCTTTTATCCTGGAGTGACCTTTGGCCAGTGATGCCAGATAGATCGCTCTTATGGTATGTGATTTTGAGCTGGGAATTTTAACTTGACCAGAAGTGTCGGATCTTTTAATTTTAACTTTCATAAGACAGATTTTAAAGGATTCCAGTTTAAGTGCTAGTATAATATTTAAATATTTAAAATCAACATTTTTTTCTTGAATATCAGAATAAAAGATTATATTATTAATCCGTATGGGAAAAAAAGTATTACCCCTTGGCCAGCTTTTAATTAAAGAAAAAAAGATCAACGAAAAACAGCTCGCTCGGGCTTTAGAGAATCAGAGGAAAACCGGTGACCGTCTGGGTCATACCCTGATCAATCTTGGTTTTATTTCTGAAGATGAACTGATCCAAGTCCTTGAACACCAGTTTGGTATCCCCTGTATCAAGATCAATACCAAGATCCTTAAAGCGAATGTGATCAAACTGATCCCTGAGAACATATGCCGGAAATACAGGTTGATCCCTCTTTTAATAGATGAGAACAAATTGACTGTGGCGGCGACTGACCCCTATAATTTAAAGTTCATTGATGAGATAAAACTGACCACCGATTATAATGTGGATGTCGTACTGTGCTCTGAAAAATCGGTTATGGATGCCATCAATGTCAGCTATGGTAAAAAAAACTATAACTATGTGGATGACGATTCATCTCAGTTAAAAGAAGGGGTCTCTGTGGCCAAGATCATTGATATGATACTTTTACAGGCCTATCATCTGAAAGCGAATGAGGTTCAGCTGGAATTTTTAGATAATAAATTCAATATACAATTTATTTCCAAAGTACATCATTTAAAAAGAAGCCAGATGCCTTCAGAATATTACAATAATATAGCCATCCGGCTAAAAAACCTTGCCGGTCTGGATACGACCCAAAAAAATCAATTCCTGGAAGGGTTGTTTTCCAAAGAAATCCTCAAGAACAAGATGATGGTCCGTCTCCTTATCTTCCCTCACCCCAAGGGCGAAAATATCGTTCTGAAATTCTCCTAGTCCCCGGCCCTTTTTCTCCACGCTCCATTAAAAATTTATATCGATCCCTGTTGCCAATGACCAGTTGAAACTTGTTTGAATAGTTTCAGTTGTTGACTGAGATAATTTTTTTCCGGAACCGCCTGTGAAAAAGGTCTGGGTATCGGTTTCCCGGTACAGGTTGAGGTTGAACAAGAAAGAAAGATCTATATATTCGTTCAACTCAAAAGATATACAGGGAGAAAGATTATGGGAACGGATGCTCCGGGGAATATAGTATAAAGAATAAGAGATCTGGAAAGTGGGGATTTTTATCCATTTAAGGCCACCCTCTATTCTGTGACCGGTGCTATCCCGGCTGTCGACCAGGGAGTATCCCAGGTACCAATGAAATGATTCTGAATGCCTGATCAGGAACTTGATGTACAGGGAAGAATCGGCTATTACCTCTTTCTCACTTTCATTGGTGCTGGAGGTAATATATTCTTCCTTAAAATATGACAGTCCCGGCGAAATCCTGTATTTACCCGTATCAAAATGGAGTGTGCCGGCCCCGAAAAAAGAGGCATACTCTTTTTCACCTGTCCCCAGATCACCTAAAAAATCCACGCCAAAAGTATCAAAGTCCAGAAAAGTAAAGATAGAGACATTGTTTCTTATGATATTATACTGATAACTATTTTCTGAATTATAGACCGGAAAGGCTGACAGGGCATACTCGGCCCCTATACTGACAAGATCGTTTGGCAATATGACTATTCCGGCTGACAGAGCATACTCGGTCCCTGTTTGATACGATTCATACAGATATTCATACCGTATACCCAGATCATAAAAAATGATCCGGGACTCTTCATCTTCTGTTGTTTCAGGATCTGAAGAAAGACTTTCCTGGTATTGAGACCATTCCTCCGGCTGTTCCGGCCCGCTTATGTCAGCTCTCAGATAAGGTATCCATAATTGGCACAGGATCAAAACAAATAATATCGTGCTGTTTCCCATCAGGTTTCCTTATTGTAAATATATTCCTTTGATCTGTTCTTGAGCTCTTCCGGTATTTTCCGTATTTTCCCTTTTTTATCCAGTATCGTATGCCTTGTGTATCCTGTGGCAAGAAGAGTGTTGTCCGCCTCTCTTTTTATATGGTAACCGATCATCAGGGAGACGGATTTGATCTCCTTGATCCATAATCCTACCGTGATCTCATCTTCATAGTAGGCGGGAGAAAGGTATTTAGCGAAGGCCTCGACAACAGGTAAAAAGATCCCCTGTTTCTCCAGTGCCCTGTAAGGCAGATGAATGGCGCGCAGGAATTCACTTCGGGCGGCTTCGAACCATATGAAATAATTGGCATAATAGACCACACCCATCTGATCGGTTTCCGCGTATATGACCCGCCATTTGTACTGGTATATTTTATGCGACATGAGATATCCTTTTTAATTTTTAATTAAGCCAATAGTATTAAAAAATCATCAAAAAGTCAATTGTTAACCACACTTTAGTTCATAGTTCCTGGTTCATAGTTTATAGTTTTTAAAACCAAGAACTGCCCTGCGGGCAAACGATGAACTAAAGTGTGGTTATTAAACATCTTGACTCTTCTTGTTTTTATTATCATATTTTAAAAGTCATTTATCCTGCATTTGAAAAAGAGGAGACTAGTATGGCATTAAAATGGGATAAAAAAGAATTATTTGCTCAAATGTCAAAGATGCAGGACCGTATCCGTAACATTGAAAAAAAAGCAAGGTCCCTGAGCCAGGAAGAGATCCAGTTTTTGAAAAATAACAATAATTTTTCAAATAACTGGTCAAAGATAAAAATATACGGAAAGACCGATCTTTCCCTGATCAGGGGAAACCTTTTCTACGGGGAAGTGGTCCTGAGCGTTTTTTCCTCCCGTGCCGGTCATTCTGACACGGGGATCTTTCATTCTACTCTGACGGACTGCATTATCGATGAAGATGTTTTAATAAAAGACGTTTCTCTTTTAAAGAATTATTATGTCGGAAAGGGCTGCGCGCTGATCAATAACGGGACCATAGAATTCGTCCCGAACGCGAAATGCGGCAATAATCTGGATATCTCCCTGGGAATCGAATCCGGAGGGCGTGAAGTGAGATCCTACGCGGAAATAACCATGGATGAAGCCGTCAGGATCGCCTGCCACCGTCAGGATAAAGATCTTTTAAAACAATATGAAGATTTTGTCTCATCTTATTTAAAGAAATTCATTCACACGAAAGGTCTTATCGGCGAAGCTTCTCAAATCGTCAATAACCAGCAGATAGAGAACAGCTATATGGGAGAAGGAGCTGTTGTGAATTCAGCAACATCCATAAAAAACAGCTCCCTTCTGAGCAACCGGGAAGAACATACATGTGTACAGAGCGGTTCTGTTATTTGCGATTCCATCGTTCAGTGGGGTTGTGAGGTATCGTCCCTCGCTTATGTGAGCAACTCTATCCTGCTGGAACATTCTCATGTGGAAAGACACGGCAAGGTGATACAATCCATCATCGGTCCGAATTCAGGGATCGCGGAAGGCGAAGTGAACGCTTCTCTGGTAGGCCCTTTTGTCGGATTCCATCATCAGGCTCTTTTGATCGCCGCTTTATGGCCTGAAGGCAAAGGGAACGTGGCCTATGGCGCCAATGCGGGCAGTAACCATACGGCCAAAGCTCCGGACCAGGAGATCTGGCCGGGAGAGGGTGCTTTTTTCGGACTGGGTGTGAATATTAAATTCCCTGCCAATTACAAAGACTCACCTTACAGCATAATTGCCACGGGCGTGGTCACTCTGCCTCAACGCATCGAGTTCCCTTTTTCACTCATCAATACCCCGACACAGATTATCGATGGGCTCTCTCCGGCTTACAACGAGATCATGCCCGGCTGGGTCCTTAACAATAATATCTATACTATCAAACGAAATGAAGGCAAGTATAAGAAAAGGAACAAGGCCAGAAGAACAAAATTTGAATTTAATGTTTTCCGAAAGGATATCATTGACCTTTTATTAAATGCCCGCGAAAGGCTGGAAGGGATCACGACAAAAAAGAATTTCTATACGGAAAAAGAAATTACCGGATTGGGCAAGAATTTTCTTCTTGAGGAGAACAGGGAAAAAGCCATAAAGGCCTATACGTTCTTTATCCGTTATTATGTTTTAAAGGGGCTCTTTCGCATTATCTGTGAATTCGAAAGCAGAAACAGGAAAATAGATCATAATAGCCTTTTTGTCACTTTCAAGGACGGTCAATGGGATTATGAAAAAAGTATCCTAATTAAAGAATTCGGCAAAAAAGATTTAAAAGAACTTTTAACCTTACTGGTGAATATGGAAGAAACTATCGCTGAAGATGTTAAATCATCCAAGCAAAGAGATGATAAAAGAGGACAAAAGATCATTCCGGATTATGCAGCCGTTCACACACTGGCTGAAGACGATAGCTTTGTCAAACAGACCTTTTCCGAGTTAAAGGCATTCAAAGCCCATATCAGAAAAGTCCTGGAAAAAATCCGATAGAAATTTGACTTGACAGATTTCTTTTCTATATATATTTTATAAAAGATTATCGGGGAGGTGTGATTATGAAAAAGAGATATTATCTTCTCCTATTCGTTGTTTTTACCTTAACTTTTACTTTGCCTCTTTGGGCTAAAAAAGCCGTGAAAAGTAAATTGGATCCTGTTAAATTAAAAAAGTCCTTGCCTGTTAAAGAGATCGATGCTGGTGTTCTATTTACCTATAAGGATGCCAATGCTGAAAAAGTGGCACTGACCGGAGATTTTAACAATTGGGATGCCGGTAAACAAATGATGACAAAAAATGAACACGGAGTATGGTACATGGTCATCCCGCTTAAAAAAGGCAAGATCGAATACAAATTTGTTGTCAATGGGGCAAACTGGATCAAGGACCCGGACAACAAACTCTCTGTTCCTGATCCTTATGGCGGTGAAAATTCTGTTTTTACCGTTAAAAAAGAGTATGACCTCGGTGGAGCGAAATTGCAGAGCGACGGCCAGGTACAATTCAAATACTTTGCTCCCCAGGCAGGTTCGGTTAATCTGGCCGGAAGTTTTAATAACTGGAGCATGGATTCTGATCCTATGGAAAAAGATAATACCGGTTTCTGGGTCTTGAAAAAGAAACTTGAATCCGGGAGTTACCAGTACAAGTATGTTGTCGATGGGAACTGGACACCTGATCCCATGAACAGTAATACCACGGACGACGGTTTTGGCGGAGTCAATTCAGTAATCGAAGTTAAATGATAATACTTTTCAATAACTCTTGCAAATAAAAAGGCTGCCCCCGGGGGGCAGCCTTTTTTACTTTTAGGAGGTGCAGGATATTTATGTCTATCCTAATAGTTTCAATACTGATTGAGGCTTCATGTTCGCCTGTGCCAACATGGCCGTACCAGACTGGATCAATATCTGGTCTCTCACGAACTTTACCATGACTTCAGCCATATCAGCGTCCCTGATACGGGATTCCGCAGCCTGGATATTTTCATATCCGACCATAACGCCTTTCGCTGTATGCTCGAGTCTGTTGTAATAAGCGCCCAGATCCGCTCTCTGTTTTCCGAGTTTCTTTAGCGCTCTGTCAACCAGACCGATAACAGCATTAGCTTTTCCAGGTGTGGAGATGCTGATAAAAGTCGCTGTTTCAGGATTCCCGATAGGACTTTTTAATCCCAGCCCCTGTGAATTCATGGTGCCAATATAAACCTGTTCTCTCTGGTCCATATTCGCTCCCACATGGAACCACATACTGGCAGTGGGAATTCCGCCTTTGATACCATCGGCAAATCGACCGGTAAGGACGACCATGGTGTTGAACTGCCCCTGTGAAGCAATTCGGTCAACTTCATCGATCAATTCTGAAACCTCGACCTGGATCTGCATCCTGTCCTCGGCTGTGTAAATTCCGTTAGAGGCCTGTACAGCCAGCTCTCTTATCCTTTGAAGCAAGCTGTGGGTCTCAGCCAGATAACCTTCGACAGCCTGGATAAAGGACATACCGTCCTCAGCATTCCTTTCAGCCTGTCTCAAACCTCTTATCTGGGTGCGCATTTTTTCAGAAACAGCCAGCCCAGATGCATCATCGCCAGCTCGGTTGATTCTTTCGCCTGAGGAAAGTTTTTCGATGTCTCCATCGGTTTCCCAGGTATTGAATTTGAGCACACGATGCGCATAAATAGCAGATAAGTTGTGATTGATAATCATTGTTAACTCCTCCTTGAATTTTTTAGTTTAGAAACATCCGTGTGTTTCTTCACACACCTCCCTTTCTTTTTTCGTAATTCCCTAAAAATCCTTTAGTTTTTATAAAAACTAAAGGATTTTTAAAAACCTATAGAATGAAAAACTATAGGTTTTTTGCGAATCCTCACTTTTTTAAAATTGCGGATTTTTTCAAAAATTCAAGTTTGACCCACCCCTGCCCGATAAATTGTAAAGGAAAGGACATTTTTACAATCTTTTGGGATGAGCCATGAAAAAATTCATTATCTGTATTCTTTCTTTGATGTTTCTTTCAACATTGCTTTATGCTGATCTCTGGAAGGTAGACTCTTTTGTGCATGATGGAGAAAATTTTTATCCGCTTTACAAGATCATCAATATTCTTAAAATATCACGAAGCTGGGACGCTTATTCGGGCAAATTCATATTAAGGAATGATAAAAATTATGTCATGTTCCTGGTTGATGAAGACAAAATATATATTAACCGCGAATTAAAAATTTTGAGAAATGCCCCAGTCAGAAAAGACGGAATTGTTTATATCCCTGAAGAGATGGTCAGATACCTTGTTACATTCCCTCGGGGATATTCTTATGATTTTGTAGACAGCTCTTTAAATATCAAAACAACAAAATCAATTCTAGCTCAAAAAGAAGATCAGTCTGATCAAGATGAATATACAAACCCTGTCAATAACTTTAAAAAAAATTCTTTGATCGGATCAAGCCCTGATAAGATCGGCGTCATCATTATCGACCCCGGTCATGGCGGGGAAGACCCCGGGGCCATAGGCCAGCTGGGATTAAGGGAAAAAAAAGTGGTCTTGAATGTGGCTAAAGAAGTCAAAAGGATCCTCGAGAACCGGCTCGGGAATGTGAAGATCATTTTGACACGCGATAAGGATAAATTCATCCCTCTTGAAAAAAGAGCCCAGATGGCCAATCAATATGTCAGTAAAAAAACAGCCGGTATCTTCATCAGCATACACGCAAATGCCTCGTACAATAAAAAAACGTGTGGCTTTGAAACCTTTGTTCTTTCCCCTGTCGCTTCTGATGATGAGGCCAGAGCCGTAGCAGCCATGGAAAACGGTATTATTGACTCGGTAGGAAAAAATGAATCCAGCGTGGGCAAGATCATCTCTCAGCTTTTAAGCAATGAATATATCAGAGAAAGTATGGAATTGGCCAAATTAATCCAGGAAGGCTATGGAAAAAATCTTCCAAAAAATACACCGGACCGCGGCATCAAGAAGGCCCTGTTTCATGTCCTTGAAGGGACCATGATGCCGGCCGTCCTGACTGAAATTGGATTTATCACGCATAGAAAAGAAGAAAAGAGAATGAGGAAAAATATCTATCAGAAAAAAATAGCCAGTGGAATAGCGGATGGGATCGTTCAGTTTGTGAAATGGTACGAGTCTAACAACGGCTTTATACAATAATCGTTTTTTATGACGGGATCTGTCTTCGTCGTTCTTCGTTCATTGTGTCCAGTCATCTGGACAATCGTCTTTCGTTTGTAAATTCTTGAACAATAAACGAAAAACTACAGACATGCTTTCCTTTATTTATTGAAATTAAAAGTTCTTGAATTTCCATAAAAAGATGATTAAATTTATTCCTGAATTTTCTCGTGTTTGGAGGCCAAAGGCAGATGGAATATAATTTTGATCATATCGAAAAGAAATGGATAAAGATCTGGGAAGAGAAAAGGACATTTCACGCCCACATAAAGAACGATAAAAAGAAATTCTATTGCCTGGTCATGTTCCCTTATCCATCCGGCCGGATCCATATCGGTCATGTGCGTAATTATGTAATTGGTGATGTGATCGCCCGCTTTAAAAGGATGAAAGGTTTTAATGTCCTCCATCCTATCGGCTGGGATGGTTTTGGAATGCCGGCTGAAAATGCGGCCATTGATAAAGGGATCCATCCAGCCAAATGGACCAAAGATAACATAGAACACATGAGAAGCGAGCTGAAACGTCTCGGCATCTCATATGACTGGGAAAGAGAATTAGCCACCTGTGATGAGGAATATTACAAATGGAACCAGTGGTTTTTTTTAAAATTACTGGAAAAGGGTCTGGCCTATAAAAAAAAATCTTTTGTAAACTGGTGCCAAAGATGTCAAACCGTTCTGGCCAATGAACAGGTCATAGAAGGGAAATGCTGGCGTTGTGATACAACTGTCGAGCAAGAAAAACTGGATCAGTGGTTCTTCAAGATCACATCTTTTGCCGATCAGCTGTTGGATGATCACAGGATCATCCAGAAAGGATGGCCCCAGAGGGTTCTTGTTATGCAAAAGAACTGGATCGGAAGATCTGAAGGGATCATGGTGAATTTTAAATTTCAGAATAAGGATTTTCCTATCTTCACGACAAGACCGGACACCATCTTTGGTGTGACATTTATGGCGTTATCACCGGAACATCCCGTGGTAGAAGAGATCATAGAACAATCCTCGAAAAAAAAGAAAGAAGAGATAATAAAATTTCTGAACAAGGTAAAAAAAGAGGATATAGAAAAAAGAAGGTCAGGAGAATACGAGAAGGAAGGTGTCTTTACTGACCTTTATGTTATCAATCCCCTCAATAATGATAAAATCCCTTTGTATATCGCTAATTTCGTTTTAATGGAGTATGGCACCGGAGCCATTATGGCCGTACCCGCTCATGATCAGCGTGACTTTGAATTTGCTAAAAAATATAAAATACCCATTAAAGTGGTCATTCAATCTGAAGGAAAACAATTAAACCCGGATAAGATGAAAGAGGCTTATTTGGAAAAAGGTATCCAGGTCAATTCAGGTTCATTTAATGGCCTGGATAATTGCCAGGCCATGCAGAAGATCATGGATTTTATTGAAAAAAAAGATCTGGGCAAACGCACGATCAATTATAGATTAAAAGACTGGTTGATCTCACGACAGAGATACTGGGGAACCCCTATCCCCGTGATATATTGTAAAAAATGCGGGCTAGTGCCTGTGAGAGAAAAAGACCTTCCGGTCAGGCTTCCTGAAGATGTGAAATTTTCCCATAAGGGCGGTTCCCCATTGGCTCGAACTGAACTCTTTATAAAGACGATCTGTCCGAAATGCGGGGGTGAAGCCAGACGGGAATCAGATACGATGGATACCTTTGTCGATTCCTCCTGGTATTATGCCAGGTATACATCACCGAATGAGACGACCCTCCCTTTCAATAAAAAAAATATAACCTACTGGATGCCCGTAGATCAGTATATCGGCGGTATTGAGCACGCGACCATGCATCTTTTATACGCCCGTTTCTTTTATAAAATTATCCGGGATCTAGGACTGGCTGAAGGAGATGAACCGTTCATAAACCTTCTGACTCAGGGGATGGTAATCAAAGAAGGGGCGAAAATGAGCAAATCCAAAGGCAACGTCGTAGATCCTGATAAATTTATCAATAAATATGGAGCCGATGCCCTGAGGCTTTTTATCCTCTTTGCTTCGCCGCCCGAGAAAGATCTTGACTGGACTGATAAAGGGATCGAGGGAACCAGCCGGTTCATTAATCGTTTATGGACTTTTATTAACACCCATATTAAACGGATCGAATCAATTCCGAATAAAAATTTAAATCCGGATGATCTTATTGACACCCGGAAAGAACTCTTTATTCTTCTAAACCAGACCATAAAAAAGGTTACGGACGATATTGAGAATGATTTCCACTTTAATACGGCCATTGCCTCTATCATGGAATTTTTAAATGCGTTGAGCAAATTTGTGTATAAAAGTGAAACAGATCTTATCCTTTTAAAACTGGCCTTGAAAAACATGTTACTTCTTATAAGGCCCTTTGCTCCTTTTATATCAGAGGAGCTGGGGCATCATAAGGCCTTTGATTTGAATGACCAACCCGCCTGGCCTGATTATGACAAGAATTTTGTCCGGTTCGATTCCTATACCATGATCATCCAGATCAATGGCAAAGTTCGCGGTAAAATCACGGCTCCCTTAGGGCTTTCAGAAGATAAAATGAAAGAGCTGGCCCTGTCCGATCCCGGCACACAGAAATGGCTCAAAGATAAAGATATTGAAAAGGTGATCCCGATAAAAAACAAGCTGGTCAATATTGTGGTGAAATCGTGAAAGTTTCAGGTTTTACATTTGTTAAAGACGCTGTAAAATATTATTTTCCTGTTGTTGAATCCATCCAATCCATGCTGTCCCTCTGTGATGAAATCATTGTTAATGTGGGATTGCCTGATACAGACGGGACGTTAAAATTGATCAAAAGCATTAAAAATAAAAAGATAAAGATCATCACGACAAAATGGGACCCTTTGTTCAAGGCCAAAGGAAGGATCCTGGCCCAGCAAACCAATATCGCTCTGTATCAGTGTACCGGGGATTGGTGCCTTTACCTTCAGGCTGATGAAGTTCTCCATGAAAAAGATCACTGGAAGATATATAGAAATATGAAAGAATATCAGAAAGATGACAGGGTACAGGGACTTTTATTTGATTATATGCATTTCTTTGGCAGTTACAAGACATATGTTAGATCTTATCACTGGTATAAAAAAGAGATCAGGATCATTAAAAATCATATCGGTGTCACATCCTGGCGTTCAGCACAGTCTTTCCGTCTGGATGGCAAAAAGCTATCTGTCAGGGATTCTAACAGCCGTATCTTCCACTATGGCTGGGTCCGGCCTCCGGAAGTCATGATCGCAAAAAAACAGTATCATGATTCTTTGCATCATGGCAATACAGTATATTCCACCCGGAAAGATAAATACAAGGTCTTTTTTGAATTCGTTGATCAGATCGACCCCTTTATGATCAAGGAGTATAAGGGAGATCACCCCGCCGTCATGAAGGACAGGATAAAAAACTGGAAATATGAGTTTGATAAGAAAAAATCCAATCATAAATTAAGTTTTCGTGATATGAGATACCGTATGACAGATGTTCTGGCCAATCTAACAGGCATTAAATTAGGAGAATACCGTAATTATATAAAACTTTGATGGATCCTTTAAAAAAACCTTGTAAATTCGCAAAAATGCTATATATTATGTTATAGAAGGAAATACCTGAATTCCTGGCCTAAAGGCCAGGCTACTAAGATATACAATTAACGGCTTATTATTATAAGACAAGGGGGTGTATCAATTTGGCGGAAATACAGACAAATTATAACTCTCCTGTTCCACCGGAACGGGTTTATGGCCAGACTGTCGGCGGACCTTCTGTAGAAGAACCAAAAAATGGCAAAAATAACGGTAATGGAAAAAACGAGACGGTGGAGAGATCTGAAAGCGCGCAGGAAGCAAAAGGTAAAGTGGTTGATACCTACGCATAATAAGTGTTAAGATATGACGGCAATTATCCGTAATTATATGATAGAGGTACTTGTTCATGAAGAAAATATCTTCTGCCCAGAAAATAGAATTTGCAGAACGTACCAAAGATATAAAAGAACGAATAGACGAGCTGAATAAGAACACACAGACTTTACTGAAAGATATCGCTAAAGCAGGTCCTCTGGCCAACTATAAACGGCTGTCTCTTACCAATATTTACCTTACCTTAATCGCTATGCACATCCGCCTGAGTGATATCAGCCTTGAGATACTGGGCATTAAAAATGAATCATACTTGGAAACCTCGAGAAAATTATCGTATAAAGTCCTTCAAACCCTTGAAGAGATCGTTGGAACCTATGTCGATGCTCCTTTGACCGATAATAAAGAACAGCTGAATAGCATTACCCATATTGATGATCTGAAGCGATTCAAGATCATTCAGAAAGTGGCTGAGGCCATAACGATCGTGGAAGAAAAATTCGGGCCCAATTCTAAATGGAAATGGAGCTTTGTTGATATGGAAGCCCGTGCTGCCGCCGTTTGCAAGAATCTTACTGATTTTAAACGTATCCAGGAAAAGAACGATCCACGAATTGAGGGTTTTGCCGAAAGAATGGACCTTTTGCGTTTTATTAAATCCTATCTTCGAAAGGCTTCTGATCGTTTAAGAGAAAAATATGAGATCGCCACTCACGATTTTGGAGAAATGAAAAAAGCCATTCAATACCTTCAGGCTCTTTACAGGATTTCAAATATTTTCTCTACAGGCAGTGGAGAGGTGGAAAACCTGAAAAAAAATATAAAGATCTGGGAAGAAAAGCTTGAAGGGGATGAGAAAAAAGAAGAAGAGAAAAAGAAAAAAAAGGCCAGAGGAAGATGAAAAAAGCCACTTCCTCCAAAATCTCTAACTTTTCCATTGAACGCCTTCTTCTCTATTCCCGGACCTTATCCGATATTAAACGGAACCAAAAGGTAACAAAGATCCTTTCCACTGATATCGCCTCTTTCCTTAATATTGATTCGACCCAGGTAAGAAAAGATCTTTCCTATATCGGCAAACTGGGCAAAAGAGGTCTGGGTTATTTTGTTGATTCTCTTTTAAATGCCTTGAATTCTTTTTTATACCGCGATAAAAAGATCAATACCGCTATTTTGGGAATAGGGAAGTTGGGATCGGCTCTTCTGGGTTATCAACCGTTCCAAAAGTATAATATCCATATCGTTGCCGGTTTTGACGTTAATCCAAATAAAATAGGAAATCGATTAAATAATATCATCATTTATCCTGTTGACGAGCTGGAATATATAATAAAAGCAAAAAATATTCAGATCGGTGTGATCACCACCCCGGAAAGCGCTGCTTTTGGAATAGCAGAAAGATTGAAAAACGCCGGTGTCAAGGCTATCATAAACTTTGCCCCTGTTTTTATCAGTTTTGCTGATAAACCTATTGTTGAAAATATTGACCTATCTTATTTTTTTGAGATCGCCCGCTACAAGATCTTCCGCTAAGATTGACCACTACTATTTTCAAAAAAACTAATTGACTTATCGTAATAATTTTATATGATAATTCTGCTGTGAAAAGAACACCTCTGTATCCAAACCATCAAAGATTAAAAGCCAAAATCATTGATTTCCATGGTTGGGAAATGCCAGTGTATTATTCATCCATAAAAGAGGAAACCCTGGCTGTAAGGCAGACATGCGGGATCTTTGATGTCTCCCATATGGGGAATATCCTGATCCAGGGAGAAGAGGCTCAATCTTTCTGCGATTTTATGATCACCAATTCAATTTCAGATAAAAAAGAGAATCAGATTATCTATTCTCCCCTTTGTACTCCTGAAGGAGGGATCGTGGACGATATCCTTGTCTATAAATTTAATACGCGTAAACTTTTGCTTATTGTGAATGCTTCTAATAAAGGCAAGGATTTCAAATGGCTTAATGACCATTCAAGCGGTTTTCAGGTATCCCTGGAAGATCAAAGTGACCGATTTTCCCTTTTAGCCGTTCAGGGTCCGGAAAGTTCCAGCATCTTGAAAAAAAATCTCGCTCTGGATCTTGATGATCTGGACTATTATACGTTTAAAAAGACAGGGGCTAATCCAGATTGTCTGATATCCCGGACCGGCTATACCGGAGAAAGGGGATATGAGTTACTGGTGGAAAATTCCCTGGCCGTTCCCTTATGGGAAAAGATCCTTAAAAGTTCTGGGTGCGTACCCTGTGGATTGGGAGCCAGGGACATTTTAAGACTGGAAGCGGCTTTTCCCCTCTATGGCCAGGAGCTCTCTTTTACGATCAACCCTTTCGAATCGAATCTCAGCCGGTTTGTTAGATTGGAAAAAGATAATTTCCTTGGCAAAACCGCTTTGATGAAATTTAAGGAGAACCATAAGAACACAAGGATCGGCTTTACCATGGTTTTAAATAAAATTGCCAGACAGGACAGTTTGATCTATGCAGAGGACGATCAAAAAGAGATCGGTTGGGTGTCCAGCGGCACGTTTTCCTTTAATCTTGGAAAATCAATAGGTATGGGATTTATCAATAAAAATGAGATTAAAAGCGAAATTTTTCAGATAAAGATAAGTGATAAATTTTACAGGGCTCAAAAGGTTAAAATGCCTTTTATAAAATCAAATGTAAAGGAGTAATCATTATGGAAATAAAAGATTCCTTACTCTATACCCCCAGTCATGAATGGCTAAAAAAAGAAAATGGATCGGGAATAGTGGGTATTACTGATTATGCCCAGAACCAGCTGGGTGACATTGTTTTTATCGAGATGCCTGAAGTGGGCAAAACTTATGCCAAAGGAGAAAGTTTTGGATCTATCGAATCGGTCAAAGCTGTTTCGGATCTTTATGCCCCTGTTGATTTTGAAGTTGTACAAGTCAATGATACCCTGTCATCAAGTCCTGAACTGGTTAACAAGGATCCCTATGGCCAGGGCTGGATGCTGAAGATCAAGATAAAAGATGATTCCCAGGTTAATCAGCTGTTAAAAAGTGAAGATTATAAAAAATCGATTTCCTCATAATGTATTTTATCCCAGATTTAAATAAAAATGCGCTCTTCAAGGAACTTGGAATAGAACGACTGGAAGATCTGCTTTCTATCCCCAAGACTATTTATCTGAATACATGTAAAACCAGGTATATCCCCCTTAAGGGTTTGAGTGAAAAAGTTTTACTCGAGCGAGCTTTTGAACTGTCACATAAAAATCAATGTATGGAATATTATATCGGAGCAGGGATATATAACCATTATATCCCTGCCGTTGTTGACCAGTTAGCATCACGCTCAGAATTTTATACTTCTTATACTCCTTATCAACCGGAAATCAGCCAGGGGTATTTACAGGCCATGTTCGAATACCAGTCTATCATTGCCCGTCTTACGGGTTTGGATATTTCAAACGCTTCGCTCTATGACGGAGCCACCGCCCTCGTGGAAGCCTGTGTTATGGCCAAACGGATCAAGAATAAAGATGAGATCCTGATCGTTGATAATATCAACCCCCAATATAGACAGGTATTATCCACTTATAATATCGCTGATCATTTTACTTTAAAAACGATCAAATCAATAAAAGGATCCGTTTCCCCTGAAACCATTAGAAATAATTGTTCTGATCAAACCGCCGCCCTGGTCATTCAAAATCCGAATTTTTTTGGTATTATTGAAGATGGGCCAGCCATATCGAAAATACTAAAAGAAAAAAATATCCTTTTGATAACGGTCTTTTATCCGCTTTCACTGGGATTTTTGCTTCCCCCCGGAAAATTTCATACTGATATAGCTGTTGCCGAAGGACAATGTCTGGGAAATACTCCTTCGCTGGGCGGACCGGGGCTCGGCATCATCGCCAGCCGTAAAGAGTATATCAGAAAAATGCCCGGGCGTATTGTCGGTATGACAAAGGATGCTGATGGAAGACCAGGATTTGTCCTTACTCTCCAGGCCAGGGAACAGCATATACGCAGAGAAAAAGCCACATCAAACATATGCTCCAATCATGCTCTCTGCGCTCTGCGGGCTCTGATCTATCTGTCGGCTCTGGGGGAAGAAGGATTTAAAAATGTATCCTATCTTAATCTCAATCTATCCCATGAACTATCAGATATGATAATAAAAAAAGGTATTGCCGGATTAAAGTTTGAAAAACCGTTCTTTAATGAATTTGTTCTGGATTTTCCTTCCGGAAAGCAGCTGAGGCGATTCAGAAATTATCTGAAAAAGAACCGTATCCTTTTCGGATTCCCTTTGGAAAAGATCCGATCAGACCTGAAGAATTCACTTCTGGTCACTGTTACTGAAATGAACGATCTAAAGCGATTGAAAACATTGATAGGATCATATCATGCCGGGAAACAAACAAATGAATAAATTTATCTTTGATTTTAATGAAAAAAGTGAAGATTATGTCACTCCTGTTAAGACCGGGATTATCAGGCCAAACCATATGGTCCGTCAACAACCTTTAGGGTTGCCTCAGGTCTCCGAAGTCTCTCTGGTCAGGCATTTCACCAATCTCTCTCGAAAGAATTTTGGAGTTGATAACGGGTTTTATCCTCTTGGTTCCTGCACCATGAAATATAATCCCAAGATCAATGAAAAGATCGCTTCGCTAAAGGATTTTACAGAGCCGCATCCTCTGATGGATGAAGATCTGATCCAGGGCCATCTTGAGATGTTATATGAAATGGAGCAATTCCTGAAAGAAATATCCGGCATGGCTGGTATAACGTTTCAACCTTCTGCCGGCGCTCATGGCGAAATAACCGGGATTATTCTGATTAAAGCCTTTCATAACCATCATAAGGATATTGATCGCAAAAAGATCATTGTACCTGATTCGTCGCACGGAACCAACCCGGCCACGGCCAGTATCGCAGGTTTTGAGGTTGTTGAAATAAAATCAAATCCCGAAGGCCTGGTCGATCTCACGGAACTAGAAAAGGTGCTTGACGATCAGGTCGCCGCCTTAATGTTAACCAATCCGAACACCCTGGGATTATTTGAAAAGCATATCCTTAAAATAAGCAAGATGGTACATGATGTCGGCGGTCTGTTATACTATGACGGGGCCAATCTCAACCCTCTTTTCGGACGTGTCAAAATTGCTGATATGGGCTTTGATGTGGTTCATTTTAATCTTCATAAAAGCTTCTCAACTCCCCATGGAGGTGGTGGGCCAGGAGCCGGCCCTGTAGGTGTCAATAAAAAGATTATGTCTTTTCTTCCTGTTCCCCTGATTAAAAAAAAGGATGATCGATATACCTTTGATTACAATGTCAGGCATTCTATCGGTAAAATGAGGTCCTTCTACGGCAATTTTAATGTTATTTTAAAATCCTATTTTTACATCCTGTCCCTGGGGCTTGAGGGATTACGTTCGGTAAGTGAAAAAGCCATCCTCAACGCTAACTATTTAAAAAATCAATTATCCCGCCTGCTGGAACTGCCTTATAAAAATCACTGTATGCATGAATTTGTCCTGTCCGGTAAAACCCTCAACCAATGGGGTCTCCATACCATAGATCTGGCCAAACGCCTTATTGACTATGGGTATCACCCTCCTACGGTCTACTTTCCCCTGATCGTGGACGAAGCCATCATGATCGAACCTACTGAGACAGAATCAAAGGAAACACTGGATACCTTTGCCAGGGACCTTGAGCGAATACTGAAAGAAGCAAAGTCCGATCCTGATAAATTAAAGAAAGCTCCTCATTCAACACCGGTGGGAAGGCTTGACGAAGTCACAGCCGCACGACAACCCATTGTCACCTACGATGAATATAAAGATCAACTTCGAACGTCGAACCTCGAACCTCGAACGTAGAGGTCGAATCCCAGCCCTCCTGTCCCGTGAAATCGTGAAACGATTTCCGGGATAAAATCCCCGCAATTCCTAGAATTGCAGGGGAGCTGATTCGACCCGACTTACATCCTATAAGTCGAATATTGTCTTGACTTTCTCTGTAAATAGATATAATTTTTAATTATGATCGGAACTAATGAAATATTACTCATCATCGGGGTCGCTATCCTTATATTCGGCGCCCGCAAGATACCCGATATTGCCCGGAGCATCGGTACCGGTATCAGAGAGTTTAAAAAAGCCCTGAACCCTTCTGATGAAGAAGATGTTTATGAAATAAAAAAGAAGAATATAAAAAAAATAAATGCCCGTAAAAAGAAAAAAAAGTGATCTGCCTTTTATAGAGCATTTAGAAGAATTACGTCGAAGATTTTTATGGCTTCTCTCTGTTCTTTTCTTCTTTACGATCATTTATTTCTTATTATTCGACAGGCTCTCTCTTTTCAAGATCATTTTATATCCTCTTGAAAAGATCAACCAGAAGTTATACTTTTACCACATTGCCGAACCTTTTCTGGCCAGGGTCAAACTGTCATTTATTTTCAGTCTTGTAACCAGTGCCCCTTTTATACTATATCATCTCTTTGCTTTTCTGATCCCCGCCCTGAAAAGAAAGGAAAAATCCCTGGGTCTTATCTTTACTTTTCTGATCATGGTGCTTTTTTCAACAGGCGCTCTTTTCGCCTATTATTACATATTACCCTTTTCCATTAACTTTCTTTTAAAATTTGCTCCTCAACAGGTTAAACCCTTGCTCCGCTTGAATGAATATATTTCTCTATGTATCACATTTGTGTTTGGTACCGGTTTAATATTTCAAATGCCTCTGGTGATCATATTTTTGACAAAGTTGGATATTATCGATTATAAATTCCTATTAAGATACACCGGTGAGGCTATCATTATCATTTTTATTATTTCTGCTCTGATCACACCCCCGGATGTTTACAGCCAGGTCCTGTTAGGGCTGCCTCTTATATTGCTTTATCTTATTTCCATTGCGCTATCGTACGCTCTGCAAAATAAGAGATAACGCCTTTTATGCTCCCGGTAATCTATAAAATTCCTTTTCATTTTTGATCATGGTATCGTCCCCATGACCGGGATAAACATGAAAATCATCAGGAAGGACAAGCAGCTTTTTGCGGATCGACTCAAAAAGTTTGTCGCTGTCTCCGCCGGGCATATCATAACGGCCGTAACCGTTTTTAAAAAGCGTATCCCCTGTTATGACAAATTGATCTCCCTTCAAGCTGATCCCTCCCGGTGTATGCCCGGGCGTATGAAGGACACTCAGAGATTCCTTGTTCAGTCTGATCTTATCATTTTCTTTCAGCTTTAGCTTTATTTCAAATTTTTGAAAAGGGATACCCAAAATACCTGAAAGATTCAAATTGTCATCCTTCACAAAAGGAACATCCCATTCTCCTATTGACACAGAACATTGAAAACAGTCACTCACTATTTTTGTATCCTTTATATGATCAATATGCCCATGTGTCAAGATCACCCCTTCTACAGTCAGGTCTTTGTTTTTGACGACCTGTATGATCTTTTCCGCTTCATCTCCCGGATCTATGATCAAAGCCTTATTGCCGGATGTAATGATATACGTATTCACGTTAAATCCTGCCAGTGTCTTCCCTACCACCCATTTCTCAACTTTCATATCTTTTTTCCCTCTCATGACCCCCGGAGAAAGTCAAGTTCCTGCTTTTCAGCATTTGGTATAATAATATGGCCATTACTGTTTTGCTATCCATGATCTTGTTCTTTTTTATCATTTCTTCGATTTGATTCAATTTAAATATTTTGACTTTGATCATCTCATCTTCATCCGGATTCTGATCTGTTTTTTTTAGATTTCTGGCTATAAAGAGGGTTAACTTCTCCCTGGAATAGGATATAGCCGGAGTATAGGTATAAAAGGGGATCAAATCACTCATGGCCGCCGTATATCCGATTTCTTCCTCCATCTCGCGCAAAGCCCCTTTTTTCAATTCTTCCTGCCTGTTGACCTTACCCGCCGGTATTTCAAGAGAGACCAGATCATTCGCATATCTGTACTGCTCGACCATAACGATCGTATCTTTATCGATAAAAGGTATTATTCCCACAGCCGGAGGATGATCCATATACTCCCTTATGGCTTTTACCTTTTTCTTTAAAATAATATCATCACGAAAAAAAGATAAAAATCGGCCTTGATATATCTTTGCCGATTTTATTATTTTAACATCCATAATGACTCCTTTTATCGGATATCCAATGTTAATAAATTTTGGTTATCCAGCTTGATGCTATACATTCCTCTGGACAGATCAGGAAATGTTACTTTTTTTCTGAACGAACAGATCATCTTGACATTTTTACCCCTTAACATAATTCTCTTAAAAGCCCTATTTGAAGGAATATCGGAAAAATGAATTTTTATCCCTGTTTTATTGAATCCATGAAAATAAATATCTGTTACAAAGATAATACTGTTATGGGTTTGAAGCAGTTTGATATGACGATAAGCCTGGCTCTTCTTTCCTCCTCTGACAGGCAAAGGGGTCAAACCGCTGATTTGATCAATATGACGATACTTTAAGAGTTCCAGGCCTTTTTGCAAAGAATGAATAATTATACGCCCGCATCGACCGGGCTTTTTTTTGCCGTAATAGTCCAGGCCTTTTTGCAACAGATCTTCCGGTATGGCCGTGAATGGAGTAGTGACCATTTTCTCAATTTCATGATGTAAATTCACAAAGATCTTCAAACAATGATTACATTTGACAAGATGCTGTTTCAATTTGACGGTTTCCTGAACTGACAGTCTGTTTTCAATAAAAGCCGCCATGGTATTCTCGTTGAACCGATAACATTTTTTCTTCACGGTGATGGCCCCTCTGTCACAAAGGACTGTAATTCTTTGCCCAGGATCTTTTTTATATTGGCAAAACGCTTATATATTTCACTCTTGGAAAGGTCAAGGATCTTTACAAGTCCTTTCATATCGATAATATGAAAATTTTTATATAACTTTTGCTTGCATCGGGAAAGGGCTTTTTCCATTCTTTTCTGTCTGACCCGGCTGACCTTTTGTTCTTCTTCAAGTTGGATGGGACACCTCTTTTTTGTCTCAAAAAGATCATACTGTATCCTGTAAATATTATCTTTGATCTTGTTCTGTTTTTCTGCCATACTGTGCTCTTTGATAATTTTGGTATACAGTTCAAAGCATTTTTCAACATTTTCTCCTCTGTAGCGAGACAGGTCATGTAACATTTCATTGTCAAGAGGGAAAAAAGCCAGTTTAACGATCATAAAGTCCGTAAAAGACAGACTGTTTAATACCCGGGATAAAGGCCGGTTGTTATGCTGTGAAGGAACTGACCGGAAATGATAAAAAAGCAAGTCCTCAGGATTCTCTTTCTCAGTTTTAGCCAGGTCATTGTACAGGAAAGCTTTTACTTTCTTTTCTTCCTGTTTTTTTCTTTTCTTTATCCAATTGATATACCTTGATCTCAGCACAACATTGAACCAGGTCTGAAAAGTGGCTTTAGCAGGATCGTATGTGAGAATTATTTTATCCAGCCTTTGAACTAAATACAGATAATAGTCAGAACAATCATCTTCGTTCCTGTGAAATACTATTTTAGGATAATTATAGATCATCTGACTTGTTTGTTGTATGATCTCAATCATAATTTGGTTTTCCCGGTCCTTTTGATAATCACGGACAAGTTTTACTATTTTGTCTTCATTGATCCTGTTCATTATATACAAAAATAAAGGAATATTTTTCCACTATGACCGCTGAAAATATCGTGTGCGTGGATCTCCATACAGCCTGTAGAATATCCAATCATAATGATAGTTATCCTTTTTTTCAAATATGGCCAGTCTAAAAGCTTCACCGATACGCCGGCCTGATAAAATATGTTTCACGACCTGTTCAAGAAATCCATAGGATGACAGAGGTATCTCCATGAAAGGCATAACAATATTTTTTACTCCCCAGCAGAATAACTGGGAAAGGAACTTTTCGGTATAAGAAAAGAACCGGTTTTCAAAGCAGCATTGAAAGAAAATAAGGCGGGGAAGTCTGACACAGTGACGAAAATCACCAAGGTAAAAAGTATGTTTCCCTCCCAGTTTTAACCCATATTCCTTTTTAAGGGAATTAAACTTTGCGTGGCCGGCAAAGTACAAAATCGCGCTGTTCTCACAGATCCTGCAAAATTCAGCGGCATTCAGAGCTTTATTGATCAGATTGATCTTTCCCGGCCGGCTGGAGAATAACTGATAAATTTTGTCGCTATCTATCAAGCTTTTCTTATAAGGCGGTATGATAATATAGACTTCTTTTTGATCACCGGATGTCGACTCTTCTGACTCTGCCGGAATGTCGCCGGAAAAGAGAAGACGTGAAATATTTACTTTTTCTGCCAAAAAACATGTGCCGTCAAACAAGATCTCAAAAGGGATATAATGGTATCTACCTTTTGTTATCAAACAGAGATCATTTTTCTCAAGAACCCCAAACACTTCGGATCGCTTTAAAAAGGAAAATAATTTCTCTGCTGTCTGTTGCAACGATAAAAGCGAAACACCTTCCTTTTTCATCAATTTCTCGAAGAAAATATAGATCTCTGCAATAACATCCTGCACAATCCCTTTAAGGATCTTATGGTTCACATACAAGCTTTCATTTAGTAATGACAGGGAGGGCCAGGTACGGAAATATTTTATGTCCAGCCGGCTCTCTTTCCCTTCAACTAAAAGCAGATCAGGAGATAACCGCGGGAAATTAATATGCCCCAGTATTTTAATCAATGTTTCCGATTGTTTCTGGTTCAGATTCCTCTTCCCGTTGATACGTATATTATATGATTTCAATACAGAGGCGTCTATTCCTCTTCTGTATTTTTTTGCAAAGGCAAAGATGATTTTCCATTTCCCATTTAAAGCGTATGTTTTTTTAATTTGAAAAAGTCCGTATACTTTGTTTTTATCCTGGAGAAAAATAAAAAATTCCGAATTAGGAGAAAGATATTGTTCTGACAGAAATTGTCGCTTTTGTATTATGTCGAATCTGTCTAATGTAATTAGCAAACGATCCAAATGATGATCCTCTAACCGATTATTATAAAAGCAAGGCCATAATGGCTTTTTGTGTATGAAGTCTGTTCTCAGCCTGATCAAATACCACAGAATGAGAACCGTCTATAACGCTATCAGTGATCTCCTCTCCGCGGTGGGCGGGCAAACAGTGCATGACGATCACATCGTCCTTGGCTAATTTTAAGAGATCTTCATTTATTTGATAACCTTTAAATATCTTTCTTTTATTTGCCTTTTCAGACTCCTGCCCCATGGAGACCCACACATCAGTATAGAGAACATCCGCTTTTCGGGCCGCTTCTTTAGGATCTGTCGTTAGAATGATCTGGCTGGAACTTTTTTTTGCAAACTCCATAGCCTGGTCCCTTATCTTGTTATCAATAAAATAATTCCGGGGAGACGCCAGGGTGATATTAACGCCTGTTAATGAAGATAACAGAACAAGGGAATGAGCTACATTATTCCCATCCCCGATATATCCTATCTTTAAATTTTTGATATTTTTTTTGTATTCTTTAATAGTAAAAAAATCAGACAGGGCCTGACAGGGATGCAAAAGATCAGTTAAACCGTTTATAATGGGGATATTGGCAAACCTGGCCAGATCGACGACATCCTCATGAGAATAGGTCCTTATCATGATACCATCGAGGTATCGGGACAGGGTCAAGGCGGTATCTTTGAGGGATTCTCCTCGCCCGATCTGCAGATCCTGCCTGGTTAAATAGATACCGATACCACCCAGATCATAAATACCCACTTCAAATGAAACACGCGTTCTGGTCGATGGTTTATTAAAGATCAACCCCAGTTTTTTTCCAGGTAATAATTTCTGATTCTTTTTTTTAAGGGATGCCGCCATTTTAAAAATGGACTCTATATCCTGACAAGACAGATCCGCAACTGTTATAAGATCTTTATTCTTTAACTTTTTCATTTCCCCTTGAATACCTCTTTGAGAATTCCGACAGCTTGATCAACATGCGTTTTTTCTATAATAAGCGGTGGTAAAAAACGTAAAATATTATTCTGTATGCCATTAACAATCAAACCTTTCTCCAGCGCTTTTGATACCAGAGGACTGGCTTTGCCATTTAATTCTACAGCCAGCATCAACCCTATCCCGCGTACATTTTTAATGATCGAAAATTCATTTTTTAATTCCAATAATTTTTTATAAAAATAATCTGATATGACCTTGACCCGTATTAAAAAATCATCGTTGGCTATCTTTTCCAGATTATAAAGCGCCACCGTGCTGATAAGATAACCCCCTCCAAACGTCGAGGCGTGCATTCCCTTTTTTAAATATTTTACAAACTTGTTCTTTATCGCCACCGCACCCATGGGCAATCCTGATGCAATAGATTTAGCCATAGTAACGATATCAGGTATGATACGGTAATGTTCAAAGGCGAACATTTTCCCGGTCCGGCCAAACCCGGTTTGAACTTCATCCGCAATTAATATAATCCGGTGTTTTTTACAAAGTTCATTAATATTCTTGACAAAATCTTCGTCAAGGACATTCACTCCCCCTTCGCCCTGCACGAATTCTATCATGATGGCACATGTTTGTTTATCAACAAGATGTTTGATACTTTTTATATCATTGACTCTGGCATATTGAAAGCCCTTTATCTTTGGTTCAAATCCCTTTTGATATTTTTCCTGACCGGTGGCAAAAACAGTAGCCAGGGTTCTGCCGTGGAATGACTTTTGTAATGTAATGATCTTTTGTTTGGGAGATTTAAATGAGTTACCATACGCACGGGCTATTTTAATGGCTGTTTCATTTGCCTCTGCACCGCTGTTGGCGAAAAAAACTTTGCCCTTATTGGTCAGGCCGGAAATCTTTTCAGCCAGTTTTACCTGTGGTTCGGTATAAAAAAGATTTGAAGTATGGACAAGCTTTTTACTCGCTGAACGGATAACATTCAGCACACCTTTATCGGCATAACCTAAATTATTAACCGATATGCCGGCCATAAAATCAAGATAGGCTTTTCCTTTGTTATCATAGACATAGACACCACTTCCTTTTTCAAGAATAACAGGATAACGTGTATATGTCTGAAGCACATATTTTTTTTCTAATTGAATTATATCTTTCATAATTTTTTAAAATATTGATTTTTGATTCAAGGTCAACCTTTTTTTATTCACAGAGTCCCAGAGTTTTAAAGAGAACATAGAGACTTTCACCACTGAAAACAGAGCAAAGCCTCCCTTTGGGACTGAATTCATTGAAATATAAAAGATATCTTTTTAAAAGATTCAGTGTCCTCTGTGACCTCTGTGGTTAATCTTGTTCCCAAAAATAAAAAAACCCCGGCAGCGTCCTACTCTCCCACAGGGGAAACCCTGCAGTACCATCGGCGTTGGAGGGCTTAGCTTCCGTGTTCGGAATGGGAACGGGCGTGGCCCCTCCACTATAGCAACCGGGATTTTTATTTTATAATTTCTTAAATTTGAATAATGGGTAAAAAATATTATATGGTCAAGCCGAACGTCAGATTAGTATCACTCGACTAAACACATTACTGTGCTTGCATCTGTGACCTATCAACCTTGTCATCTCCAAGGTGACTTCAAGACTTGGGCAAGCCCAAGTCAGGGATATCTTATCTTAGGGCAGGCTTCTCGCTTAGATGCTTTCAGCGATTATCCTTTCCGAGCGTAGCTACCCGGCTATGCCGCTGGCGCGACAACCGGTGCACTAGAGGCTCGTCCACCCCAATCCTCTCGTACTAAGGGCAGCTCCCTTCAAATATCCTATGCCCATGACGGATAGGGACCGAACTGTCTTACGACGTTCTAAACCCAGCTCGCGTACCGCTTTAATGGGCGAACAGACCAACCCTTGGGACCTTCTTCAGCCCCAGGATGCGATGAGCCGACATCGAG
>JAFGFC010000188.1 GCA_016931325.1 Spirochaetota bacterium
CTGTTTAAAGACGGACATTGATACTACTTCTCCATACAAAAATTTGATCACCAAGATTCTCATGGTATTCGGAGAGTTTGAAAGGGAGATGACTTCCCAGAGGACAAGCATTAATGCTTATGAGCGGAGCAAGAGAGGGCTGGCAAACGGCGGATTTGTTCCTTTAGGATATAAACGGGATAAAATAAGAAAAGGCTATTTGCATATTGATAAAAAAGAGGCCGAGATCGTCGGGGATATTTTCAAGACTTATTTGAAAGAGAAGTCCATTACGAGAACAAAAGATATTATTCAATCAAAATATGAGGGGTTTAATTCCAAATTAAAGAGGGTTACAAAGAGCCGTATCCATTCGGTTTTAACCAATAAGGCATATATCGGGATTAGAGAGATTTACAAGAGAGACCGGAAAAGGAAGGAAGATGTTCCGGCGGTATGGAAAGGGATCATTGATACAAAGGTGTTCCAGCAGGCAGGGAAATTGTTACAGGCAAACAGAGAGCGATTTCATTCCGGCAAGACGGGAAAATTCAATTACTTTTTATCCGGTCTGTTCCTCTGTGGGAAATGCGGGGAAAGGTTGCAGGGCAAGAGCGCTTATTCTAGTACAAGCAGGAAGCATTATTATTATTCTCATAAACATACCTGTAAAAATAACGGGGTTAACCGGATAGGTGCAGAGGCCACTCATAAACTGGTACTGGACTGGCTGAAAGACATTTCCACGAATGGAGATAAATTCCATCAGTTGCAGGAACAGGGGAAGGTCAGGATCAGCAGGAGGATCTCCTTTTTGAATAGATCCTTGAAGGAATTAGACTTTGAGAATATGAATCTGGAAAAAGAGGTTGATATACGGGTTTCTGAACTGGTCAGGGCCAGGTCTGATATTGTGAAGGCTACCATTGAAAAAAGCATTATTAAATTAGAGGAAGATAAAAAAGAGATCAAAGCCAAGAGGCTTTATATTCAACATGAGATAGAGGAATTAAATAAACTACTGGCCAATGGAAAGGGATTATTTAAAGAGTACAGCCAGAAGATAACAGACATTTTAAAGTCAGGGTTGGAGAATATCAGGGGGAAACTGGAAGATATAATATCCTTCGTCCGACTGGAGGAGACAGACATAAAAATAGCCCTCTCCGGTGTTAACCGGAAAGGGCTTGTTAGCATCGTTTCTGCTTCTGCTCCCCGGGACGGACTCGAACCATCAACCTAGTGGTTAACAGCCACCCGCTCTGCCGATTGAGCTACCGGGGAATTGTTTATCTTTTCAGGCTAACAGCCTGCTTGGAATTCCTTACCGAAAAATAATAATACCTTGAATATGGTTTGTCAATGGCTTTTATCTTAACAATGGCCCCATCGAATCCTTGCCCTCCTGGCGGATTCGATGCATCCCACATCCTGTGGGCTGCCGCTCTGCCGATTGAGCTACCGGGGAATGTTTTATATTGACAGGTTTATTACCTGCTTGAAAA
Organism: Spirochaetota bacterium; assembly: GCA_016931325.1. Taxonomy (GTDB): domain Bacteria; phylum Spirochaetota; class JAHITG01; order JAHITG01; family JAFGFC01; genus JAFGFC01. The sequence goes on from JAFGFC010000188.1 coordinate 1,485, forward strand.
CTATTATCGATATATAATAATTTAATTCTTTTTTGTCAAACTTTATCTTTAGGCAACTCGCTCATTCTGAGCGAGATCAACCTAGTGGTTTCGTCGAATTTTTGCCTTCCTGGCAAATTCGACGCATCCAACTTCCTATTGGATGCACCCACCCGCTCTGCCTCCGTCGGATTTTTACCCTCCTGGTAAATCCGAGTAATTTATTTTGCATCCTTGCATAAATTACACTAAATTCCTCCATGAATTTAGGCATCCCACATCCTGCCCTGAGAAATGTCCCATGGAATGCATGGCATTCCTGGGATTAAATCCCTGAAATGGCAAGGCCATTTCAAGGGACAAAGCATTTCCGGGATTTAATCCCCACAATTCCCTGAATTGCAGGGGGTTGGCTGTTCGCTCATCGAATCCCAGCCTTCCATGGCGGATTCGATGTATCCAACATCCTGTTGGCTACCGGGGAATGATATATTTTATCCGTGTATAATAATAGTTTTATTCTTTTTTGTCAAGAACTTTTTAAACCACTTATAATATCCCAGCATGGCGAGCCTGAAGGCTCGCCTACAGACTTCTAAGAAATTTATTAACGTCGCACGTCTAGGTCGAATCCTATACATCCCTGGAGGATTGATCGGATCCTTTTCATCCATGAGGATCCGATCCAACCTGCTTCCTGCAGGTCGGACACTCCCCGAATCCTTCGGGTCGTCGAACGGGGCAACCTTTCCTATGGTCTTTTCAGAGAGAGCAGGAACATGAAAAGGCTGATAAGGGCGTAACTGGCCACCATGGCGATCAACACAGCCCAGAAGGAATAGTTCTGGGCGATAAAGATGATACGTTTGGTAAAGTAGAAAAGACCGGTAAAAACCCTGTCAAAGATAATAGCCAGAAGAGGCAGAAAGATAAAGCTGATCCAGCCGATTTTTGTTATACCCGATTTTCTTCTGAAAATAAGACTCAGAGAAAGGCTCAGGATAAAAAACGTGATCAGAAGAAAGATATAGTTCATTTTGACGCTGAAAATCCTGGCAAACGCGCGAAGGGAGTTGTTCTTTACAGAAAGCATGTCTTGAAGCTTTTTCAATTTAAATTTTTTTAAGGTTTCCTGGTTTCTGGCCAGGTAGGGATAGAATTTAATGATCTTGGTGAAAGGATATTTTTCCGGCTCTTTCAACAGATTTTCAAAACTCCACATGATCTCCGGGTCTATATCATTTCTGTAATACGGATCTTTATCTTCTGTAAAGGAATTGATGAACTCGAACCGTTGATTCTTAAAATCATAATAGCCGTACTTTTTAGTCAATTTCCTGACGGCTCTGTTGTTTCTGATATCATAAAAACTGGTATTGAAAAAAACATATTCAAAAGGTCCTGTTTTTCCGATCTTTTCAGGCACAACCATATCACCTTTTGTCGTTATATAGAATGTATCTTTGACAAAGATCTTGTTGTTCTGTGATGTATAATAGGTGATCTGGGATAATCTCTGGTTGATAATACCCAGATAGTAATTCGCGCCATAATGCTGGGGATTGATGAGCAGTACCTGCTTGTATATTGATTTCGCTTTGAGATAGTTCTTTAATGACAGTTCCCGTTTCGCCTTTACCATTAAAACATTGATCTGCTGTCTGTTCCTGACATCCGGTGTAAGGCCTTTATAAAGACGGATAAGAAAGCTATATTCGTCCTTTAATACTTTTTTCTGATTGAGGTTCAAAGCCTGCAGGGATAAATTAAGGTATTTCAGGGCATCCCGGTTCGAAGGTTCTATGTCCAGAGCCTGTTTTAAGATCTGAGCGGATTCGTTATATTTCTTCTTTTCGTATAACCCGATACCCTTATTTAAAAGACCCTTGAATTTTACCTGCCGTTGATCGATTATCTGCTCTTCAATATATCTTACTTTATCTTCCGCTTTTGTGTAATCCGGCAGAATGATCAGTATTTCCTGAAACAGATCAAGGCTTTTATAGTAGTCCTTCTTATCAAGATAGGCTTGAGCCTGCCGGAATATTTTCCCTGTCTGTTCTTCTTTGGCTTTCCTGTTCATCACCATACGGTCCTGGATCAGATACTTTTCACTCTGAAAGATCCTTGAGTTGCCCAGAAATTCAATAAGGACCAGGTTGATAAGGATAAAAACAATAGCGATCTTTGTATAATAATTGACAATGTCTTTATCCTTCAGGTCCCCGGCTTTGCGCACGGAATCCGGAAAAGAAGCATTGAGCGTGTAGAACAGGGCTGTCAGAAAAACAATAGGAAGAAAAAAGATCAGTTTATCATAAAAATAAAACTGGAGATAGCTGATCAGTATTTCATTATCATGGGGCAGGGCATAAAAGGTGAACATTCCTAAAAGGATACCTAACGGAACAAGTGTGATCGCCAGTATAAACAGATTAGCAATGATCTTGTTAACGCCTGATTCTTTTAGCTTTGCCAATGTCTATCCTCACTTTTATTTTTCTTACTGTATCCGTAACTATAAATAAGATATTACCAAGAATAAAATAGATCAGGCTTGCGGCCAGATCTTTAACTTCAATCCATTTCACGGGAATTTTAATGAAATCCAGTTTCAGAGAAAATACAAGTTTATTTAAATTCTCAAAGGCGATCCAGTAAAGCGGCATGGAAAATGTCAGAAATATCAATGTCCTCAGATACCAGTTCTGATTGTTAAAAAGTAGAGCCAGCGGAATGAGTATAAAAAGAAGGAACGCAAAAACATTTATTTTTGAAAGATCATACTGTAAATAATCTGGTATTTTGTTCTGTTCCGGCGGTTTGATCGTAAAGGATCTTTCCGGAGTCTGTACCTTTAAAGAATAATCCTGAAGATCGTAATAAAAGATGCCATCATTGATAATATAGCCATTGTGGATAATCAATCCCCTGGCCCTGACTTTTTGACTGTCAGAAACATAAAGGTTGATCGATCCTTCCTTGAATGATGTCTTTTCCAGCAAATTAGGAAAGAATTTTCTTTGATCGATATTTTTCTTTATCTTCAGTTCGAGATTCCGGGCTTTATTGGAAAATTGAGGTCTGTAACGTGGAAAATAAAAATTTTCAAAGTAAAAAAGGGAACAGATGATGATCAACGGGATAAGAAGAATAAATAATCTGTAAAATTTTGATTTAAAATTTGACAGGGGAGAGAAGCCATAATAAATGAGAATGGTCAATCCCAGAGAGGCCACAAAAAAATCCGGATGATGGTATATGGCCTTGTAGAGGATCATCTGGAAAAAATCCGCCCAGTTTAAATGAGAACCGGTTAACAGAGGCAGAGAAGGGTCACTCATAATGATACCGGTAATGGTCATCAGAAACAGCACAACCCCCAGGATCAGAATAAGTGAAAAGAATGTATTGATCTGTCTTATCATAATTTTTCAGAATAACGGGAATTCCAGTCATTATGAAATTTGTCATAGAGCGGCTGGACAAATTGGGTTTCTGTTGTGATAATACCGATCTCCCGGTTCTCCTGCATGCCGCTCTTTGACCAGTTACTGCTTCCCAGAAAAAGATATTGCCTGTCCACGATGAGCATTTTGGCGTGCATGGCGCTGTACTCTTCACCGGTCAATTTCTGCATATTCAACTTTTTGATCTTGACGCCTCTTTTTTGTAATTCAGTGACAGCTGTTTTCATCTCTTTATTTTCCCTGAACATTTTAGCGTCGATCAGTAATTTGATATCCACGTTCTGTTGCAGGGCTTTCAGCAGGGCATTATAGATAATGGGGAAGTTATTTCTGCCAAAGGTGATAGCATAAACCTGAATATCGATCTCATTTTTCGCCCGGCTGAGCAACTGATTCAATGAATTAGAGATATCCACGACTCGTGGATGATTGATCTGATAGGGACCGCTTTCCACCAGGAAAATGGATTCATCCGGCAACCCGGAATACTTGTAGGAGAAGATCTTGAATTCAGGTGGTATTTTATAGGTCGCATAATTATAATCGTCCCTGAATATCCTGACCAGCTGTTCAACGGTATCAGGTTCTATAATGACAGCGTTGATCTCTACATTATAATTAAGAGCCGGATAACTGAAATTGGCGCTGCCCAACATAGCGTACTTTTTATCAAAAATAGCGTATTTGTTATGAAAGTTTCCCCACTTGCTTCGGCCCATAGGCGCCACATTAATGTAACGGACATCAACATTGGTATATCTGCCAAGATAAAGTTTGCTGAATTGATTCCTGGCAAAAACAGAGTCTTCAAGCAGAAATTCTACTCTGACTCCTCGTTTTATGGCTCTTTTCAGGTCTCTTTTGATCCTCCAGTTCACATTAACTGTAAAATAAAGGCCGGCTATCATGATGCTCTTCTTCGATTGATTGATCAAAAAACGGAAAGCCTCCTGAACATCATAAATGTCAGCCCTGTTTATCTCTGCCGGTGAGGTCTCCAGAGGAAGAGAAGAGAGCAGGGGTATCTCTGTTGCTTGCTCAAAGTTTCCATTCCAATAGAAATAGATCGATAATAAGACGATGATAAGTATAAATGATAATGTGAATTTTAAATTGCTTTTGCTCATTTTAATAATCTGTCCCTGACGTTTCCCCTTTTACGATCGCCACACTGGCGCTGGCCCCGATCCGTGTGGCCCCGGCTTCGACCATGGCCCGGGCGTCTTTCAGAGATTTAATGCCCCCGGAGGCTTTCACGCCCATGGCGCTTCCTACTGTCCTTCTCATCAGTTCAATATCACGGACCGTGGCGCCTCCTCTGGCAAAACCTGTTGATGTTTTCACAAAATCCGCGCCGGCTGATCTGGCCAGCTGACAGGCTTTTTCAATTTCATCATGAGTCAGAAGAGCCGTTTCCAGGATAACTTTTACAATATTTCCCCTGGCCGCCTTTACAACCGCTTTGATATCCTGTTCCACCCCATCAAAGTTCTTTGATTTTAAAAATCCTATATTCAGGACCATATCAATTTCTGCGGCCCCGTTAGTGATCGCATTCTCTGTTTCAAAAGCTTTGGTTTGTGTGGATGTGGCGCCCAGTGGAAAACCCACAACCGTACAGACCTTGACCAGGGAACCCTGTAATTCCTTGAAACAAAAGGGGACATAACAGGGATTCACGCAGACCGAGATAAACCCGTATCGTTTCGCTTCGCCGCAGAGGTTTCTGATCTGCATGATACTGGCATCAGCTTTTAAAAGGGTATGATCTATCATACCGGCAATCCCGGCCGCTTTTTCACCTGCACCCAGTCTTGTGCTGATCCTGTCAGCGCCGGCATTAATTATTTCCCTTGGATTGACCCGGACCTCTTCCTTTTTTTCCGTTCTTTTCTTTATCTGCTCTATCACTTTCTCTGTAATTTCTCTTATTTGCTGTTCTGTCAGCATGTTTCTTTTCTCCTTAAAAATCCTTGCTTTGTGGCGGAGCCTTAAGGCTCCGCTACTGCGCTTCTGTTAACATTTCGGGGGTTCTCCTTTCTGTTTCGTTTCCTGTTTTTCCACTTCCAGTATTTTATCAATACGGCGTGTATGGCGCCCTCCGGCAAAAGGAGTATTTAAAAATGTTCTCAATATCTCTCTGGATTCCATATCATTGACCACTTTAGCTCCCAGGCACAGAATATTGGCATTATCGTGTTCCCTGGCGATCCTGGCTGTAAAGCGGTCATGGCACAGAGCTCCCAGAATACCGTTGACCTTATTGGCCACGATACAGGACCCGATCCCGGCGCCATCGATCACAATGCCTTTGTCACACTGGCCTGAGGATACAGCTCTGGCGACCAGAGCCGCGTAATCCGGATAATCAACGGATTTTGTGGAATGGGTGCCAAAATCTTCATACATATATCCCATAGAATGCAAATAGTCCTTTATTTTTTCTTTTAAATGATAACCACCGTGGTCAGAGCCGATGGCTATCTTTTCAATTTTCTTATCCAGCTTTGATTTATAACTCTGCATGGCCATATTATTATTGATAATGATCTTGACCTTTTTCGTCATGGCGGTTTCATAAGCCAGCGGAGTAATAATACTGTCTGAAGGAACCTCAAGGTTCATTTTCGCTCTGGCGGCTTTTTCAACATGCTCGGCTGTGATCAAAGCCTTTTTTGAGAAGGAGGGGGGACGGTAGTTCTGTTTTTCCAGATCAGACGGGACACTCTGTCCCACCTGGGTCTTCGAATCAACCAGTTCCTTCAAAACCTGTTCGGTGATCTGCTTGACCAGATTTTCCATATTGATCATAATAAATCTACCATTCCAATAATTGCTGCTTTAATGATTCATGGGGATTGGGAATAACGGTCTTATAGACCAGAACGCCCTCTTTTTCCACGATCAGAGCGGCTGAATCGATAGCGGCTTGCACTTCAGCCACATTCCCGGTCAGAGTATAAAATGATTTTCCGCCCAGGCCTTTGGCAATTCTTATCTCAATAATGTCCACCCTGGCCGCTTTTAACGAGGCATCAGCCGCAATAATAGCTGACGCCACAGAAAAGGTTTCAAGGATACCCACAGCCTGGATATGATCGGTCTGAGCCGTGCCCATAAGGCCGGGTATGACCTGAGGATGAACATGGGGCAGGATGAGTTTATCCACAAAATTGGCGCTGGCGGTTTCGATCCCTCTCTCCACAGACGATTGGACGGCCGCCACGTTTCCGCTCACCATGATGATATATTTACCGGGGCATACAGGGTAAGAATCGATCAGTTCAACATCCGATGCTTTTGCCATGATATCGCAGGTTTCTATTCCCCTCGCAATGCTGTTCAATTCTACCAGACCGATAGTTAATATTTTTGACATAATATCCAGCCTTTCGTCTTTCAGAAAAATGGGTCATTCAGCCTTTATTGACATTTATCTTTTTATTTCAATATAACTATCGGTTATTTTAACTATTTTTCCAGTAATAGATGCATGGATCCCGGCGCCTATTTTCTCTGCCCCGACATCAGCGATCAGATCTGCCTTTTTGACACTCTGGCCTTTTTTTACCTTTGGTTTTGCGGCCTGTCCTATATGCTGTTTCAGAGGGATGAGAACATGGTTGAATTCCATCCTGTCCGGCAGAAAGGGGATCTTGTGATCGTACTGGGCCAGATGAAGACGTTTTAACAATTTATTAAAGGGGATGCTTTTCTCTTTAAAGAATGACCTGACCTGAGGTTTAAATGATCTGGTTTTTCTCTCGATTTTATTTTTGAGGAGCTCGTTTTTGATCCCCTGTATCACTTTCTGCGGATTCAGGCCCATGGGACAGGAATAAAAAGTACAGACTCCGCACTCGCAACACAGAAACGCATCGTTAAACTTTTCATCGATCTTTTGCCCATCATGAATGCCTGACAGGCCGATCTTTCTCATTAAAAGATGAGGCTTTATCCTGTGACCCAGCTGGTAACGGGGACAGTGCTCGGTGCAGGTGTTGCACTGAATACACAGGGTTTTGGCCAGTTTGATACTTTTTGCGCCTGTCTGGTTTTTCATCTGTGAAAGGATATGATCCTGCGGTAATATTAAAAATCCCGAACTGGTTTTTGTTACCACCTCCTCATCCGGGTCCGCCGCACAACCCATCATAGGGCCCCCTTTTATCAGAACAAAATCCTTTTCCTTTGGTCCCCCGACTTTTTTCAGCAGGTCCTGAAAAGGGGTGCCGATAGGGACATTCATGGTAGCCGGTTCAGCCACATCCCCGGTCACGGTAATGAATTTATCAATAACCGGATTTTTATTCCAGGCCTGGAAAATATTGTAAAGGGTCCCCACATTATGAACCAGGACATCAACATCGAGGGGAAGCCCTGTTTCAGGAACAATCCGTTTTGTGATCTCATAGGTCAGGGTCTGTTCATCTCCCATGGGATAGATGTTATCCAGAGTTTTAAATTCTATATCTTTTTCTTTTTTGATAGCCCGGGAGATAGACATGATCGCCTGTTTGTATTTTTTTTTCAGGGCTATGATCCCCGTGCCGGCGCCTGTGGCTTTCATGGCCAGTTTCAAACCGGTAATGATCTTGTTGGGAAAGTTTTCCATTAAACGCTGGTCAATCTGGAGAAGAGGTTCACATTCGACACCATTGGCAATAACACATTTTACTTTTGAAAGTAATTTGATATGACTGGGA
>JAFGFC010000189.1 GCA_016931325.1 Spirochaetota bacterium
ACCTCCGGCTTTTTAGTATTTAGATTTTGGCGTTTGGGTTTTGGCCTGAAAACAGAAATAATCTTCCAACAATTCTTTCTTTCTAACAAGAAAAATCTGTTCAGAACTGATATTCTATCGTAACCTGGATGGTCTCGATCCGGTTGTTAGAGTCATTGAACAGATGCATGATATAACTGTCCACCAGAGCCGCTTCAATTTTAACGATACTGAAAGCATAGGCCCCGACGCCAAAGCTCCATAAGAACTGTGTCTCATTGGACCCGTCAGCGTGAATAAATGAATCAGTGAAAAATCCTGTTCTGATATGAGCACCTGTCTGCTCTTCCAGAAACATGATCCCGATATGGGGATGAATGGTCTTGAACAGTCCGTTTTTAATATTATCAGCCGGGACCAGCTGTAATCCATTTTCGATATATTCCGCGCTCTTCCAGTTCTGATACTCCAGGTCAAAGGAACCAACCAGTTTTTCCGTTAATAACGTGGCCGCACCAACAGTAATAATATCCGGGAATGTTTCAGTAATATCTCCCTGCCATTCCACCGGTATCCGGCTCTGATAATTCAAGCCCAACCTGGATTTCTTGGCCAGCTTGTATAAAAGACCAAACTGATACCCAAAACCCCATGCATCAGAAGAGGAACTTCTTCCAATATAAGTAGCATAGACCAGACCGGGAGAAAAACCGACAGCCAGATCCCGGATGATCTCGGAAGAAATAACCGGCGCAAATTTATAAACAGCGAACTCAAGGGGGATCTTCCTCTGAAAAGGGGAAGAAGCAGCAAAAGCGATCGTGGTATGATATTTATCCTCAAAGGGATAGACAAAACCTAAAAGAGCGGGGACCTTGTATGTCAGCTTCATTTTTGTATCCAGAAGGGTGATTATCTTTATCTGCCCGTCAAGGGTATAAAAGATAGAGAATTTTTTTGTTTGTATCAGTCCGGCAGGATTAAAATACACGGCCGAGACATCATCAGCCACGGCTGTAAAAGCCGCTCCTGTCGCGATCCCTTTTGCTCCGCAACGGTACACATCGTACCCTCGCCATTGAGAGAACAAAAGGTTCAAACCTAATACAAAGAGTAATAAAGTTGACCCGATCGTTTTCATTTGTATCCCTTATTCATCCAATCCGAAATTATCCGCAGTGCTATATTTTTTGTTCCTTACAGTACAATAATGTTATTAAAAATAAATAGACTTGTCAAGGAAAGGAATAAAAGGAAAAACCCGGATAGCCTTTACAGCAGCTTTGATTTTAAAAAGATTTGATAATCATACAAAAAGATAGAATTTTTCTGGGCGTATTGTATCCCTGTATCTGAAAGATAAGGGGCCACAATGATCAAATATTTTGCCCTGAAGCGGCTCAAAAGCAACAATTTTTTATTGATATATTCAACATCAATGATGGCTGTCTGCCTGGTAATGTGTACCAAATAGTGAAAAAAAGGATGAAGATCCTTCCTGTAGATGCAAAGATAATCCAGATTTTTTTCATCCTCATATATCTGCTCTTTTAAACTGTAATCCATAACATCGATCAATTTCTCAGATATTTTTATAAAATTACCAAATGGGGACAGAATAAATTCCTGCAATTTCTTTTTTGTAACAACCCGGGTATAAAAGTATATCTTTTCCTTGGCCATCTGGTTAAAAGGAAAATTCACCTGAATGATCGTCCATAGTTTCATGGCTTTTTTTATATTTCCGCTGGCCTCATAAGCGCATCCTAAAATATACATCACATCAGCCAGGAATGAATTTTTTTTATTTTTCTGTTTTAATCTATTGGTCAGTTCTTCCAGTGTTCTGATAGCCGAACTATAATTTTTTAGATAATAAAATGATTGACCCACAAGCCCTTCTACTTCAGAAGACCGCAAATATTCTTCAGGCAATTTCTGGAGGTGTTCCAGGGCCTGAGAAAATTTCTTGGTAATAAAATAAGTCTTCCCGAGAAGAAAATCGACTTCAGGAGAAACATACATTTTTGAAGCCAATCTTAATTGTGTCTCGGCAGCCTTAAAATCACCTTTCCTGAACTCCAGAAGCCCGTAAAGATAATAAAGCTCTCCGTCATCCTCGAAGGCTTCAATAGCCTGAAGCAATAATTTCTTGGCGCTGATCAAATCATTATTTTCCACCAGGATCCTGATGGCATTTTTCATGCCTTTTACGGACAGTGTATTATGTTTTCTTAAAAGGTAATATTGAGCCAGGGCCTTTTGCATATCGCCCATTTTATAGTAGATATGGGCCAGTGTTTCCCTGATCTCCTGTTCGGTGATCTCCCTGAATGAAGAAGAATAATGTAAAATATCATGGAGGTACATTTCTGCCAGCACATACTGTTTCTTCTTCAAATAGAGATGAGCCATGATCCAGTTGGCATGAGGATTCCCTCTGTCTGTGGCCAATATCCTTGAAAGGATCTGGATCGCCTTCTCAGGATGATGGTCTAGCATTTTTTGAGCCAGCGTCAATCGTTTGGGAGTTAACAGGATAACAAGGAAATAACGGATATATAAAATGAAGAGGATGGCAATAATGAGCAAAGTGATAAGAAAAAAATTAGTCATTGATACTATCCTTGGAAATGACCAATGGTTTTTTCTGGGATTTCAGTTCTTCTATGATACGCTGAATAATCGTCTTAACTGTTTCCTCTTCCCCTTCCCCCAATTTCCATTCGAATTTTTGTGTATCACAGGAATACGCCAGGATCCTGATATCCAGACGGACTTTTTTATTATAGACAAGAAAGTCATAATTATTGATGAGGTCCAGGAATCGCTCTGCGGCATATTTCATCTCAAAATCGAACTTTAACTGCATTAGATTCATGTAGAGGTCTTTTTCAGGAGTTCTCCCCCAGGGTTCGTATTCCCTGGAAT
>JAFGFC010000031.1 GCA_016931325.1 Spirochaetota bacterium
AGTGACAGGCAAAAAGATCGGCAGCATCATCCTTCTGGCTGTGAGAAAAGAGTTCAGGGGAAAGAACCATATTGCCGAGAACCTTGTTCAGACCGTGTTGACCCTTTTTTTGCAGTATCAATTCAACATGGTCATGGTGGGCACGGACGCGGATAATCTGCCAGCTGTTTTTATTTATTTAAAGACCGGTTTCAAGCCCTATTTCCAGTGGGGCACGTTCCGGTATCACTATCAGGGCCCCTTCCTGAAGAGTAGCCTTAAAATCGAAAAAGTCGGACCGGATGATAAAAAAACAATGCGTAAATTCATTTCCCTGATCGACCGTCCTTTTTCCCTTGTCCATGATAGAACGCTCAAGCCCCATGTCAATGGTCTTTTAAAATACATGTCAGAAAAGGCGCAAGAAGAGATACAGCAGGGAAAATCTGAACTGGTCTGCGTAAAGGAAAAAAACAAGGTTCTGGCTTATTATACTTTTGCCGAACAGAAAGGTATTAGCCGCGTTTTAGGGAAAAAATTCTTCCGGATCAATGATCTGGTCTTCCTGAATAAAAACCATGACAAATCCATCAAATCCATGCATGCGTTTCTGAAATATCTTTCCATGAAAGAAGCGTCTATCCTAGAAGTATTCATCCGCATAAATGACTGGCCCGGGATAAAAGTACTCTGCCAGAGCGGTTTCACCCTGGTTCACATGACAACGACCCTCCACAAGCACCTGAAATAAAAAAGCCACCGCTTTGTGGCAGTGGCTTAAATGACCCATATATGATAAGGAGGAGTTAACCGAATACTTATCCTTAATCAGTTTATCGGCATTTCCTTGAATTACTTGAGTCGTTTTTTCAAAATTTTTTTATATATATGGTAGCGCGCGGTCTAGTAGCCGAGCCTTTAGGCTCGGGAAGTGCTTTCTTTTAGAACAGTCTAAAGACTGTTCACTACCATATATAAATATTGTTATTATATAAAATTCTTGACAATATCCTGCGAAAGTAATAATATTCCTATAATGAAAAAGATCAATTATTTCCTATTACTTCTGGCTTCAGTTCTTTTCTTTTTTATTAACTGCAGCATGCAGGATGAAGACAAGCTGCCTCCTTTTCAACCGCCTGAGGATTTAAGAAAACAGGCGACTCCGCCTTCGGAATCAGAGATCGGGGTCAATTTTTCCGTTCAGGCTTCGGATGCCAGGTATGTTTCCATTGTGGGAGATTTTAATAACTGGATCGATAACAGGAACGTTATGACAAAAAATAAATATGGCGTCTGGTCCATCACCATGCCCCTGAAAAAAGGGACTTATTCTTACAAGTTCAACATTGACGGGGTCTGGATCATTGATTCAAAAAATCCCGATACGGTAAAAAACTCCCTGGAAGATATCCGGTCTGTCATAAAGGTTGAAAAGGACACCAAATTCTATACCCAGCCCGTCTACCTGGGTTTCACTGAAGCGTCACCTCCTCAGATCATCTCATCAGGGGTTCAATTCACCTTTGATGATAAATTTGCTAACAGGGTTTCCGTGGCCGGGACCTTTAACAACTGGGACCAAGATGGTTTTTACATGTCAAAGAACCAGAACGGGATATGGAGTATTGTTCTGCCCCTCCCTCGCGGGAAATATTATTACAAGTTCAACGTTGACGGCTTGTGGAAACATGACACCCAGAACCCTTTAAAGGAAGATGACGGTCAGGGTGAGTTCAAATCTTATATAGAAGTGAAATATGACGTGGAAGACCTTGCTTCGGCTCCTTTTATTATTGATTACCAGATCGTGCGCTTTGAATACGTTAATAAAGACCTCCCCAGTTATATCGATATATCCGTGGTCGGAGATTTTAATGACTGGCGTGACAACGTCAATGTGATGAGCGATTCGGATAATGACAAAGAGTGGTTCACAACCGTTCGCCTGGGGGAAGGAGAATATTACTATAACTTCAGCCTTGAAGGTAAACAATTCAATGATCCTGACAATCCTTCTGTCAAAACATCACCGCAGGGAATAAAAGCCTCGTTTCTCAAGATCATCTTTCCGCCCAACCAGGTCAATGTCAAATTCTCTTATAAAAACGATAACGCCAAACAGGTCTACCTGGTTGGCGATTTTAACAGCTGGAACCCCCAGATCGATCCCATGAAAAAAGACCAGAAAGGCTTATGGTACATTACAAAATTCCTTCCCATCGGGAAATATTCTTATCAGTTCATTGTTGACGGGAGCTGGATACTTGATCCCAACAACCCTTCTACTGTAGTGGACAGCAATGAAGACAGCAACTCTTTTCTTATCATCGGGGAAAAATAATGGAGCACCTTGTTATTGTTGGAGGGGTAGCTGCCGGGTTGGGAGCGGCCGCGCAGGCCAGGCGCATTGATCCCAAAATAAAGATCTCTGTTTTTGAAAAAACTCCCTATGTCTCTTACGGGCTCTGTTCCCTCTCCTTTTTCCTCAAGGGTGATATAAAGAATATTCAAGACCTGTTCATCCACTCTGTCTCCTATTTTAAAGAAAAAAGGGATATTGATGTGTTCACCCGTCATTTTGTTCAAAAACTGGATACGGAGAAAAAAAAGATCGTTGTGATCGATAATACCAGCTTTGAAGAAAAACATATCCCTTATTCCAAGATCCTGATCGCCACCGGCGCCAGAGCGCGCGTTCCGGAGATCCCGGGTGTTGAATTAAAAAATATCTTTACGTTCCGCGACATTCAATCCGTCATAGACCTGAAAGAATATATTAAAAAAGAGAAGCCGGGGAAATGCGCCATCATCGGGGGCGGCCTGATCGGGCTGACCGTGGCGGAAGCTTTAAAAGCGTTTGACATTGATATTTTACTGGTTGACAGTCAGAACTATATCCCCTTTAATTTCTCCCATGACATGGCCCAAATCGTTTCCGATGAACTGCGAAAAAACAGGATCAAATTACTGGTTAATTCACATATTGATGCGTTTCTTGGAAAAGATAAAATTGAAAAAATATCGATCGACGGCAAGTTATATTCCATAGATTTTGCCGTGCTGACCACAGGGGTCATACCGGACACAGAGCTGGCCCTGAGCGCCGATATAGAGTTGTCCTTGCACAAGGCTATTAAGGTGAATAACCGTATGCAGACCTCGAAACCTCATGTTTACGCGGCCGGGGACTGCACCCATTCTTTTCATTTTTTGACGGGGAAAGAAATATATCTGCCTCTGGCGACCATCACGGACAAGCAGGCTCAGATCGCGGCATCCAATATGACAGGACTGCCCCGCCTCTATAAGGGAAGCATCGGGACGGTCCTGGAAAAAGTCTTCAGTCTGCAAATCGCCCGTACCGGCCTGACAGAACAGCAGATCATGGCCCAAGGCTATAATTATATTTCAGAAACTATCCATGGCAGATCAAGAGCCGGATATTTTCCCGGAGCAGAAGAGATCGTTCTTAAACTTTTTATCAATAAAAATGATAATAAAATACTGGGGGCGGAAATGATCGGCCGCGAAGGCGTGGCCAAGCGCATCGATATACTGGGGTGCGCTATCTATGCCGGATTGACCCTGCATGACCTCTATAACATAGACTTTGCCTATACGCCGCCTTTTTCCCCTTCCCGTGATGTGATATGGACCGCTGCCGCTAAATTAATGTAACTTTAATCATTTAGAAAGATTATATTACTTTTATTGTATGTATAGTTATAGTATTCACCTGATATCTACCCAGTTAAAACAAAGTAATGTAATAATTTTTTCAAATATAGAAAATATTGTTAATTTTCACAATTTTATACAAATTAATTTTTCTCCAAGACTCGGTTAATTTCTTCCTTGAACTTCCTGGTTGTTTCTTCAATATCCCCGCTTTTGATAATGGCGCTGACAACAGCCAGACAATCGATCCCCAGGGGAATGATCCTGGAAATATGCTCATAATCAATCCCCCCAATAGCCACGGTCTTTTTCTTCTTATGTTTCAGGATCTTTTTCAGTTCTTCAAGGCCCACAGTGCTGTCAGGATCATCCTTTGTCAGGGTGGGAAAGATCGGGCCGATGGCCACATAATCCACATCCTCTTTTTGCGCTTTTTTATACTGATCTTCATTATGAGTAGAAAGTCCTATGATCCTGTTCTTCATGATCTTTCTGGCTTCGCGGGGAGGGATATCATCCTGTCCCAGGTGTACACCGTCAGATTGGGAAAGATAAGCGATATCTATATTATCATTAACAATAAAAAGGACATGATATTTCCGGGTGATCTTTTTTATGGCTCTGGCCAGCTCCAGTTTCTCTCGGGCCGGCATCTTTTTTTCCCTCAGCTGAATTACGTCCGCTCCCCCCTTTATCTGAGATCGCACCATATCCATGATATCACTCTGTCCCCGCCACTTATCCGGAGTAAAACAGTATAATCTGGCCTTTTCAATTTTTCTTCTTATCACGCCAGAATTCCTTTAAAATGATCCTGTGTGTATGAAAAGCGATTCTCGCCGGATCATTAATTTTTTCAAATCTCACTTCCAGAGCATCATCACCGGCCTTTGGGATACCTTTCCAATCTGATACATAAAAACCCATCATCAGGATAGGTCCATACAGTTCGCTTTTATTGCTCACCATGGTAATGAAATCTGGCTTATGTCCCTGAAGATCAGTCTCTTCCTTTAATTCCCTTAAAGCAGCCCGCTCGGGAGTTTCGTCATCATCAACAAAACCTCCGGGCAAAACCCATTTGCCCTTTTGCGGTTCGATCGCTCTTTTCACAATAAGAATCTTTCCCTTTTCTTCTATGACAATCGCCACTATAGGAAGAGGATTGACATAATGGACATATCCGCAGTCAGGGCAATAATTCCTGGCTTTTCCTTCGATGCTGCGGGTTTGAAGAGCCCTTCCACAAAAAGGGCAATACTTGAACTTGTAAGGGTCCATTACTCTAAGATCTTGAAGATAAAAATGTTATCCCCTATGGTGATAGCATCATTATCAAAGATTTCAGCATTTTCAGTGACACGATTGTTCACCTTTGTCCCACCATGGGAATTCAGATCAGTGATTGAAAATTTTTTGTTGTTCAATGTTATTCTGGCATGTTGCGGAGAGACAGAATTGTCCTTAATGATCACGTCATTATAATTCCCGTTCCCTATCGTGACGCTATCTTTTTCAACCTTAAAGATCTTACCTCGGTCAATACCGGATTTAACAATGAGATATCCTACAGGAGGAAGATCAGGGATCGTTTCAGTACTGGGAAACGTTTTTGACGTTGATACTTCGGCACAGAAGGGACAACGGTTCCAGTTCGGTTCCAGGATCTGCCCGCAGGTATTACACCTGATCTCTGTCTCTTTTAATCGGGCTGTCTTGGATCCAGCCAGGGATAAAATGAGAAGTATAATCAGAACAAAAAGGATAGATACGGTTGTGATAATACCATAAAAAAGAATATTCATTCTTTTTCTCCCGATATTTTATGTTAAAAAATATAATACTCTTGTGGCAATAGTCAAATATTTTATTCGGTTATTTAAAAAATGATCTATGGAAAATTTTCCATTATAAATATTTAAATCGCCTCAAGGAAACGAAGAGGAAAAAAAGAACATCTTAAAAGTCCAGGAAAGTTACGGGTTTGGGGAGGGTGCCGCCTTTTTTCCTGTAACCTGAAATCAATTTTGATGTCTGAGCGGCTTTTGATTTTAAATATCTCTCCCATGCAAGGAACCGGTCAACATTAACTTTTAACCCGGGTCTTCGATAACTTTTTTTCCATAACCCGGCAAATTTTTTCCGCAGATGTTTTTCACTCCGGTATAGTTTTTTGAATGCTTCCCGAATGGACTTGAGTCGGGGGAGCACGACCCGGCTGTCCGGCAGGTTCTGGTAGGCTGTTCCGTAATTCTCTCTGGCCTCGATGAAAAAAAGTATCTTTTCCAGAAAATGGATACAGAAAGACATTTTATAGACAATCTCCCGGAAAAAGATCTTGAAACGGCCCGGCCTGATACCTTTCATCCCTTTGCGGAACATGACAGCCTGCCCCAAGATCGACCTTATATGATCCTTTTTTCTTTCAAGGCGATCCACCGTGTGTTTCATAACCCCCCTGTTCCAGCAGGCTGTAAACATATCATAAAAACTTTTAAACTCCAGCTTTTGCCATAGCCCGGAAAAAAAGCAGAACATAGAGAATAGTTTTGTTCCTGTTTTCCATTGCCACAGATCTCGATAGAGCTGATCATGATTGATCTTTTTTTCTTTGGTATTGATGCATCTGGCAAAGAACAAAAAGGCCGGAAGGGCTTCGCCTAAAAAGTTGAAATTTCCTCTATCGCCCCATGTGGTTATCATGAAGCCTTTGATATTATTAAAGGCCTGACCGGCCTTTGTAAAATTCGACACATTAACGGCCGCTTTGGCAACCAGCGGAAATAACGTCGTCCATGTCGACGCTCCCGGGCAGATCATTTGAGTCATTTTTATCTTTTGAAAAAAAGAGAGCCGTTTCGTAAATTCTTTTATCCCGGCATCTTCATAGTACCAGTTCAGAATGATCATATCAGGGGGTATCTGCTTTGCATATTTTCCCAGATTGAAAAGCATGTCACCCCACATCATGCACTTTTTATTATATTGTTTTACTATTTTATAAATGCGTTTTATGTGCTCCACGAACAAGCTTTGTGGCCCCCCTTTTTCGCTTGCCAGCCGGCGACTCTTTCCTTTCGCGATATCCCATATCTCATCACATCCGATATTAATATA
Organism: Spirochaetota bacterium; assembly: GCA_016931325.1. GTDB lineage: Bacteria > Spirochaetota > JAHITG01 > JAHITG01 > JAFGFC01 > JAFGFC01. The sequence continues at coordinate 6,778 of JAFGFC010000031.1, forward strand.
TTCTGATTGAAAAACATCTGTGATATCGCGGATCATGTCCTCTAACAGACGATAAGATCCTTTCAGGGCAGGGGCCAGAGAATAATAAAGGGAACTTTCTGAAAGACAGGCGTATTCTTTGTGCTTTAAAATATTTTCAAAATGGCCCATGGCCTGAATAGAGGGTATGATCTCGATCCCTTTCCTTTTTGCATAAGCGATCAAATGCTTTATATCAGAAGAGGACATGGCGCCCGTCGCTTTCCATATGATGGGATGATCTTTAAATTGAAAGGTATGTTCAATATACAGGGATAAAAAATTCAAATCGGACCGGGAAGCGATATCGATCATTCTTTTTAATGTTTTGATCCGGGGAACCTGACCCCGTGATATATCGATCATTATTCCCCTTAATTGTTTTTCGCTCATTTTTTCTTCCTCATTAACTTCTGAATCCTATATTCTATTTCCTTTTAATTTATTTTTTCCACACCAAAAAACAAGGTTTAATTTATTAATCATGGATTCCCGTATTATTATAAATTACAAATTTTAAGGATTTGAGGATTCAAAGTGGTCGGGATCATAGAAATTGGAATACCCCATAAGATCATATCTGGAATTGTTAATCTAAAGATCCTCGCGCCCTATGGTTATTTTAAAAAATATTGACAAATGTTCCATAAAAATGTAAAATTAGGTATGCAAAGTATACTTGTTCTTCTTATTACAGTCGTCATTATACTCATATTTAGACGTTTGGACAAAGAGAATCTCAAAATCAATAAAGTAAAACGATACGCAGAAAAAGTAAAATCAGATCTTGAAAAGATCGCTATCCAGAAACGTCAGGAATTTAATGATTTAACGATTGATCTGGACATTCTGCTGAAAAGGGCCATAGGCATCATTCAGGAACTGGATAAACAATGGGAACAGGCATTGTCCAACCAGAATGAATTCATCAACCGTTCAGAAGAATTAAAAGAATTGAGCGACAAGATGGAATTTCTTTCTCGGATGTCCATCAAGACCAATGACAGCATTGAATACCTCAAGGAGGAGAACAAAGTCATTGGTTCAACCCAGAAAAAGATATCAGAACTTGTCGCTCAGGCCTCCTCCCTGGAAAAACGTCTCGTCCAGAAAGAGGACAGGCTTTTAAATCAACTGGAAACCAAGATCCATCATATAGATTCCACAGCCACAGAAAGCCTTAAATCGATCGATTCAAAATTTCAGGATATTCGTCAGAAGCATCTTCAGACTCTTTCCGGTGATGTTACCAGATTCCGGGAGGAAATCGCGAGTATTAAACAGCAGTATGCGGGGCTGGAAAAAAATTTAATGAATAAAACCGCTCAAAAATTCCTTTTACTGGAAAAGCGTCTTGATGAAATGGAATTTTCTGTTTCCCAGCAGGAAACAAAATTGATCGAAGCATCGAAATTAAGACTGAGCGAGATTGAATCTTCTGTAAAGGTTATAGAACAGAATATCTCCGAATTAGAGGAAAAGATCCTTTATAACACAAAGATCAAGCTTGATAATTTTGATAAAGAGGTTCAATTAAAATTGAGCAGTGTGGAAAAAAGAATTACCGATTTTGAATCAAAAATGTCAACCAAGATCAATTCCGAAGTTAACACATTCCTGAAAAAGTTATCTCACCTTTCCGGCACCATAGGTGAAAAGGAGAAATCGCTTCTGGATAATTCCAGGGCACGGGCTTCCGAGATACTGGATGAGATCAATAATTTCCATAACAGCTTTTTATCTCAGAAAAAAGAGATCCTTCAGCATATCGACTCTCTGCATGACAAGATCATTATGAAAGAGAACACCCTGTCAGAGAACACGTTGAAAAGGATCCAGAAATTAAACAAGGACATAGAATCCAGAAATATGGACATCAACGCCAAGATCAACAATACGATAATGCAGTTTAACCAGACTCTAAAAGAAAAAGTAAAAGCCCTCTCCGGTAATATAGAGAGTTTAAAACAGAACTTTAGTACAACGGAAAACAAACTACTCACCGACTATACATCAAAAATGAAAGGGCTGGAAGACAGTATCAAATCCATGGAGGGTCGGCTGAAAAAAGAAGAGGACAAGTTCATCAGCCGCGTCAAAACGGAGATCCAAAATTTTGACAGGGATTTGAATAAAAAAGCCAGCCTGATCGATGAAAACATCATAAAGAAAGAAAAATCGATCATCCAGAACACCGAATCGCGTTTTAATAAACTCTTTCAACTGCTGTCAGAAACAGAGAAAAAATTTACGGATGAAGGAAATAACTTCCTTGAAAAACAATTTGAAAAGATCGAGCAGTTCAATGAACGGCTCGATACGATACAGAAGCAGATGGATGATTTTATTGCTGAAACAAAGGTATTCCGTGAAATGGACAAGCTCAAGCAACAACTGACCCTTGACCTGCGGAATTTTGAGAACACCATTTCCAAGGTCAAGAAAGAGAAAACCTATTTCAGCAAAGTAGAAAAAGACGTAGAAGGTCTTATGAAACTCTCGGATCACGTTAAACAGACCACTCACCAGATCGAAGGCCGTAAAAAAGCTGTCGAGTCCATTCAAATGAGGTTGGGCGATATGGATTCTCTTTTAAAGGATGTGGAAAAGCGTTTCGACCAGGTTCAGCAGACAAAGGATATATTAAAAGATGTAGGCGCCCAGCTGGATAATATGAACAATATGTATAAAAAAATGGATACACAGATGCAGCTTTTAACAAAAAAAGAATCCGATATAAAGAATATCTCCGGTTCTATCAATATATCCAATTCCCGCATGGATGAATTGAATAAACGGTTCAAGGTGTTTGATACTGATATGGACAAGCTGTACAGAAAAAATGAAAGGCTGGAAGATTATATAAAGAACATTGAAAAAACAGTACTGGAGATCTCGCACCATGAAGATAAGATGGAAGAGGCTCTGTCAAAATTTGAAGAACTTGATGAGCTGCGCGTGGATATAGAGGGAAGGACCAAACAACTCCAGAAAATGCGCAAAGTACTGGCTGAGCAACAGACCCAGATGGAGAAACTGATCAAGGATTCAGATGATAAGATAAATAATTTTGCGAATATGATGGACAATCTGAAAAACATGGCGCCTAAAGATGGGTCTATTTTTTCTGCCAAATCATTAAAACAGGATAAAACCACGAGCTCTATACTGAAATTACATCAGCAGGGCTGGTCGATCGCAGAAATAGCCAAGACCATGAACATTTCAGAAGCGGAAGTTGAATTTATTATTGAAATGCATACCTGATATCCCTGTAAATATTTTTTTTGTTATTTATGAAAATACTTGACTTTATAATGTGATTTTATATTATTCACTCAATAAATTTTTAAGAAAGGAGATGATAATTCAACTTAGGAGGAAAAGAGAATGAAAAATTTTTCAAATGCCTTGGGTAAACATCTTTTAGTTGAATATCATTATTGTAATCGCGAAATATTGAACAATGTGGACAAGATCAGAGAACATATGATCGATGCAGCAAAAGAATGTGGTGCCACTATTGTTAATGATGTTTTTCATCTTTTTAATCCTCATGGAGTAAGTGGCGTGGTTGTTATTGCCGAATCCCATCTGGCGATTCATACCTGGCCTGAATACGGGTTTGCTGCTGTTGACCTTTTTACCTGTGGAAATGAAGTGGATCCATGGAAAGCGTTTTCCCATTTAAAAAAGAAACTGGGAGCCAAGTATCATATGACCATGGAGATGAAACGAGGTATTCTTGACACTCAGGGAGACGTCAAGTACAAACCCGCGAACACGGCCGAAAGCGCTAGAAAATTAAGACTTCATGCTCTTTGACTGACAAGTGAACAAGATAAAAGAGGCGTCAGGAAATGGCTCTTGTAACACTCCCTCAAAATTATCTTATTGTCGCAGGTAAAGGTGAATCAGAATATGCCTTGAATGCATTTGACATGGCTTTACTGGATGCCGGGGTCGGAAATCTTAATTTAATACGGGTTAGCAGTATTCTAACACCAGGGGCTAAAGAAGTAAAATCTCACTCTTTTTCACCCGGCGAATTGATCTCTATTGCCTATGCGCAAAAATCCAGCTATATCAAAGGTGAGATCATCGCCGCTGCCGTTTCTGTGGCGATCCCTCAGGATAAAAAACTTAATGGATTGATCATGGAACATTCCGGAGCCGGTACAGCACATGAAATAGAAGAAATAGTCAGGAAAAAAGCGGAATTGGGAATGAAGTACAGAAATTTTAAATTAAAAAAAATAAAATCAATTGCCATTGAACACACGGTGGAAAATATCGGCGCTGTCTTTGCCGGTGTCGTTATCTTTTAATTCCTTCTTTATTTTTTTCTTTCATTCCATATGAACAATAGCATTTGACCTGACACCTCTGGCAAAGAGGATTGACAGGTCGACATATCGTCTTTCCATAAGACACAAGAAGATGATTGATCGTCTTCCAGTATTTCTTTGGTAATTTCTGCCTCAAGTACATTTCACTGGCTTGAGGTGTCTTGGACCTGATATATCCCCAGCGATTCACAATGCGATGGACGTGAGTATCCACGCATATCCCGTACTTGTTAAAGGCTATGATCAGGACCAGATTAGCGGTCTTTCGACCCACTCCCGGAAGGGTCAATAATTTTTCCATCTCATCAGGGACCTTATTATTGTATCTCTGCGCCAGTACCCGGGCCAGTTCTTTTAAATGCCGGGCTTTTGTCCTGTAAAACCCGATGGGATAGATCAATCTTGCCAGATGGGCCTGTTTGAGGCGAATCAGGTCTTTGGCATTTTTGATCTTTTTAAATAATTTTCTCGATACTGTCTCTGTTACTTTGTCCTTGGTCCTGGCGCTTAAAAGGGTGGTAACCAGAATAAAAAAGGGGGTTCTGTAATCTCCGGCGATATTCTCTGTAGCCGGGTCTTCATATCGTTTGACCTGTTTTTTTATGATCTTGATGACCTTGTCAATATTATTATTGGTAACCATTAATATTATACCGGAAAGTAGTAAACCATCCCCTAATATCGATTACAATCCCAGGGCTTTTACCCTGTATTGAAATTGCCTCAGGCTGACCCCTAACAGCTTGGCTGCCCTGCTTTTATTGTCATTTGTCGCTTTAAGGGCTATTTTAAAATAATGCCTGTCGATCTCATCCCGGCTGAGTTTTAAAGCATCTTTATATTTCAACCCGGGATTTAAAAATACGATCTCCATATCCTTCTGTTCGATTATTTTTTTATGCAGTAAAGCCGGTGTTATCAGAATGTCACGGCAGTGAAAAACGGCATATTCAACAGATGATTCCAATTCTGAAATATTACCCGGCCAGTGATAATGCAGCAAAAAGTAAAGGGCGTTTTTGTTTACATCGTGAACCTGTTTTTCAAATTTTTCATTATACTTCTTGAGGAACTCTTCCATATAAAGCGGTATATCCTCTTTGTGGTCCCTCAAAGGCCTGGTTTGAATAATATTCTCCCTGCCTAGTTCTAATAGAGGTTGAATAAAGTATTCGTTCATTTCATAAGTTGATTTTGGTTCGCTGGAAATAAATATCATCCTCTTGCCTTCTTTCCCTGATTGTATCTTTTTAAACAGCCAATCCTGCAATTGAAATGACAATTTATCGCTCTTTTCCAGAACAATAACTCCTGGCGCTTTAAGGCTACCCCCGGCCGAAAGACTTTTTTCCAGTTCTGCTTTTTTTACATTATCAGCATTAATGAAACAAGCGACTTGCTTTTTATTCCTGAGCCACTGTCTGGCTATTATATCAGACAGATATTTCCTGCCTGTTCCCGCCTCTCCGATAAGGATAACAGGTTTTGAATTCTTTATCACCCCGGCTAAATGATTTTTCAGGTCACCAATATATTTGCTGGACCCGGTCAGTTCGGGAAATCGAAACGTCTTTTTAATGGTTTTTTTACTGCGGATAAAACTTTGAAAAGCAAAGGTTCTGTTTAACACATAGGGGATCTCTTCCATGTTAAACGGTTTTATCAGGTAATCAAAGGCACCGATCTCCATGGCCTTGACCGCTGTTTTAATATTCGCATACGCTGTCATCATAATAACTAAAAGGTCTTCCGGATAATTCGTACGGATATGTTTCAAGATCTCAAATCCGTTCATTTTCGGCAGAAAAATATCACAGAGTACAAGATCTATCTTTTCTTCCTTTAATAAATGCAAGGCTTTTTCTCCATCTCCTGCCAGAAGGACCCTGTATCCTAAAGAACCGATCTTGGCATTCAATATCTTTCTGATCAATTCATCATCTTCAATAATAAGAATGGTTTTCGCTTCCATAACGTTACTCTTCTTTTAACCATGTTTTTAAAGCCGCCAGCATCTGTTCCGCCAGCTCCTGAATGCGGGGTTGGAACTGGGCTTTTTTATAGAGATCCAGGGCTTGAAGAATCTGACCTTTTTTATAATAATGATCTCCCAGCCGGATAAGGCCATCTTTATAACTGATAGAGACAAATATCTTTTCAGCCATTTCCATCTTCCCCTCGTTAAATAATTGATTCCCTTTCCTTATGAGAGCCACTCTGTCTTTCTGCGAAATTTTCATCTAAATACAAAATGTATTTAAAATGAAAAGAATGTCAACATTTCTTTCCTTTCCCTCCCTTTTTTGATTGACTTATAACTGATATTTTATTATCTATTCTTTGTGAAAAAATTGAAATTCAGGATCATAACGACCCTCATCCACTGGATATTATTACTGGTCGGAAAAACATCCCGCCTGGTTATCATTAATGAGAAGGGTCTAAAAAATATAAAAAAGCCGGTGATCTGGTCATTCTGGCATAACAGACTCTTATATTTAGCCTATTTTGCCCGGGGCACAAAGGTAGGCGTTATGGTCAGCACTCATAAAGATGGTGAATATATCGCCTCTGTTATGAAAAAACTGGATCTGGTCCCGATCAGGGGCTCCAGCACACGCGGTGGGGTCAAGGCTCTTCTGGAGATCATAGATTATATGAAGAACTCCCGGTTCAATATAGCCTTTACACCGGACGGTCCCAGAGGGCCTAAATACACCCTTCACCCGGGTGTTCTACTGGCAGCCCAAAAGACAGGAGCGGCGATCATACCGGTCAGCTGGTATGCCCGTTTTAAAAAAATCCTTAAAAGCTGGGATAATTTTATTCTGCCTTTTCCCTTTAATCAATTTGTCCTGGCTTACGGAAATCCTGTTTATGTAAAACATAACGATAATATTAAAAAAATGGAAAAAATCTTAAAAAGGGAAATGATGGCTATTGTCAAAATAACGGAAGAGTATTTTACATGAGATTCTATAATTTTGTTCTTTTAATATTTTTCATTCCCTTTGTACTTGTGTACGCTATTCTCAGCCTTTTTAATAAAAGGCTGAGAGACACCTTCCCGGCGCGCCTGGGATTTTCTTCTTTTCCCTTTTCCCTCAATAACCCTGTCTGGTTCCACTGTTCCTCTCTCGGTGAAGTGAAAGCCATAGAAAGCCTGGTTCTGCAATTAAAAAAAAGATATCCTGCTATCTTCATCTCTACTCTAACAGAGACAGGATTACAAAAGGCGAAAGACCTGGTCCAGGACAACTGCTCTATTATCCCTTTCGATATCAATTTCTTGACCAGACGGTTCATTAAAAAGTTGAAACCAAGACTTCTTGTGATCGAGGAAACAGAAATCTGGCCTAATCTCATCCATCAGGCTGATGCCTTTGGTATCCCTGTTATCTATATCAATGCCCTTATCTCTAAAAAAAGTTCCAGGTTCTATAATCATTTTAATTTCCTTTTCTCCCCTGTTCTAAACAGGATCAATACCTTTTTCATCCAGAATGAAGAGACATCCCGTCATTTACGGTCTCTGAGAGTTCCCTCGCGTAAAATAAAATTTATTGGCATAACAAAATTCGACCTCACTTTTCAGGTGTCTAAAGCGGTTTCTGTTTTCTCCTCTCCCTCCTCCATCATAACCTGCGGAAGCACGCGGGAAGGGGAAGAACAGATCCTCATCAATGTCTTTCAAAAGTTAAAAAAGCGATTTCCCTCTTTAAAGATCATTATCATCCCCCGGCACATAGAGAGGATCGGCCGGATTAAAAAACTTTTAGATGATAAATATATCGATTATGATCTGTTTTCCCGGCTGGTTAAAAAAACCGATAAGGATGTTTTCATTGTTGACAAAATAGGGGTTCTGATGAAAATGTATCATCTAAGCGATATCTCTTTTATCGGCGGGACCCTTGTCCCCATAGGAGGACATAATCCTCTTGAGCCGGCGTTTTTGAAAAAACCTATCGTGTTTGGGCCCCACATCCATAATAATTATGTGGCTTTCACCTTGTTATTAAAAAACCGCGCGGCCCTTATGGTAAAAAATGAGAAAGAACTTGAAATTAAATTAAGTTATCTTTTATCCCACCCTTCTGTCAGAAAAAAAATGGGGCAGTCAGCCATGGCCACCTTGAAGAAAAACCAGGGGGCTTCAAAAAGGCTGTTGGATGTCATATGGAAAAAATATTTAAAAAAGTAATTTATCAATATAAACATAATATACTCTACCGCCTGATCTTTTATGGTCTTGTCATGCTTTCTTTTATCTATAAAATGATCGTCGTTCATAAAAGAAAAAAGGGTTACGATAAACAGGGGTTTAAAGGTTTTATCATAAGCATAGGGAATTTGACCACCGGCGGGACCGGTAAAACTCCATTTGCTATCTTTCTGGCGAAAAAACTATCAAAACACTATCGTGTCTGTATTATTATGAGGGGATACCGGGGGCGGTATAATAGAAAACCTTTGCTGTTAAAAAAGCCCTTTTCCCATTCTTATAAAAATGTGGGTGATGAACCGTTGCTCATTGCCAGAAAGACCGGCTTGCCGGTCATTATTTCAAGAGACAGGCTCAAGGCCCTGCGCCTGGCCGAAAAAGTCCTGGCCCCTGATATCGTTATCCTTGATGATGCTTTCCAGCATTTTGCTATAAAACGTGATATGAACATTGTTTTGATCGACTATTTTAACCCTTTCGGCAACGGTTATCTCATCCCTGCCGGGATATTGAGAGAACCCCTGGAGGCTCTAAAACAGGCTTCGGTTATTATTATCACAAAATGTGATAACAGGAAAACATCATCCTGTTCCCTGACAGAGTTAAAATCAAAGATCAAACAGTATAATCCCCGGGCATTGCTTTTTACCTCTGATTTTCTTTTAGACGGTTTTACTCAAAAGGGAAAAACCGTCTCTGCCGCCTCCCTTAAAAAAAAGAGGATGTGCCTGATCAGCGCCCTTGGAAATCCCGACTATTTTGAATTTCTTGTTAAAAAATACCTTGCACCCTCTGACCTGTGCCATGTTATCTACCCGGATCATCATTTTTATAACAGGAACGATATTGATACGATAAGGGCCAGACCTTATGATGTTTTCCTGACAACAGATAAAGACTACATAAAGTTAGACAGGACAGGACTTTGGCCAATTGTTTTTCATGTTAAATTCAATTTAAAAGATGAAACTAAATTTTTACGCTATTTAAATCATGAAATTAAAAATCATTAATCTTATTCTGATCCTTTGCTTTTTAACCGGTGTGCTGTATTCCCAGTCCCCGATCTGGACTATCGATGAAATTATAAAATTCTACCCGGAGCAAAGCCAAAAGATCGCTTTACCCTTCATCCACCAGGGCAAAAAAATTGATATTACCATCTACCGGATCCCTCAGGTGAAAGTAAAAAAGGCAATCCTAACAAAAACCGTAGAATCAAAACGCATGGTACGCAATAAAATCGATTCATTTTCGCGTCATCTTGATAAAACAAACTGTACTCTGGAGTTACCCGGACTGGAAGCAGGGGCTTATCTGGCTCAAATAGAATATGACCAGAAGGTTTTTTATAAATTATATCTGGTCACCTCTCTGAGGGTTTTATGCAAACAATATAAAAACAAAGCCGTTCTCTGGGCCATCAATCCTGACTCAGGGATATCTTACCCGCGATGGCAATTGTATGTCAATGATAAAAAAATAAAACAGAACAATGATTATTTTTATCAACTCAGCCTGGATGGAAGAACCACGATCATGGCTTCCTACAGCAACTATTATGATATTATAAACCTCAGGCCTCTACCTTTCGAACAACAAAGGTCTGATTTCATCAAGATCATCCCGGAAAAACAGTATTATCAGATGGAAGATCCTCTTCATTTCTCCGTTATCATGAGAGAATATGAGAGCGGCCAGTATAAAAGTCCGATATCCAGTGCTCTTGAAATCTTTATTGTTAACAGCAAAAACGAAATGATCCTCCAGAAAAAAGTCCAGGATATTTCTGGCGGGATGTATCATTTTCATGACCTGATCGATGACAAATTCAAGGAAGGATTTTATACCATTCAATCTGTCTGGAAAGGGCACAAAGACGTACAAAATATTTTTATTCTGGAAAAACCACAGTACCCCACTTACTTTAAGATCACTTCTGAAAAACAGGCCTATCTTCATGAAGAAAAGATAACCATAAAGACCCGGGTCTTTAATCCCGATGGGTCACTGGTTGAAAACGGAGGGATCAGATGTGAAATATGGGCCAGGCGGATGGATGAGGAAAAATATGAACTTTTTAAAACATTCCGCCAGATATTGAGAAAAAGAGTGGTGTCTTTTCGATTCCGACCAGACTTTCTCGACAAACAACATAACTATGAATTAAAAGTGATCGTTAAAGTAAGAAGTAATGACGGTATTGTAAGAGGAGATTACATCAAGCTCGGGATCATCAAATCAAAATTAGAGGTCCTGATCAATTCTGATAAGAATCTGTATGAAATAGGTTCCCCTGTGACCCTTTTTTACCATTTGAAACTCTACGATATCCAGACAAAGATCGAAAATGGCGAAATCATCCTGTACAGGATCAAAGATTTGGAAAAAAGAACAGCCAGAGAGGTCGTCCTCAGGAAGGATATCATAGTTCAGAATAAATTGAATGGCCAATTGACTGTTGACCCTCAAAATGATGGGCTTTTTGAAGCCAGAATAACCGTGAAAAGCAAAGGCGGCGATAGTGTATCGGCCTCTGCCTATTTTTATATTATCTCCTATCATTACGGCATGAACCACTATAAGCAATTCCATCATCTGATGGTTGTGGCTGATAAAGACGAATATTCCTACAGTGATATCGGGAAAGTCCTGATCCTTCTTCCTTTCAAGGATATCTGGTGTCATATCTCACTTGAACATGAAGAAGTTTTTGCCTCATATATGGTCCATGCGGATAAAAACTTTTTGCTGTTTGATTTCCCCATCTATGAAAAATATTCCCCCAATGTCTTTTTTCATCTCACATTTGTTCATCAGGGAAAGATATTTTCCGAGGCTATCCAGTTGAACGTCCCTCTCATCACAAAGGTCTTGAACATAGAAAGTGAGATCTCGAACAGATATAGTCAGGCTCCTTCAGCGAACAGGATCAATTTCCAGTCATACAACGCATGGGGTCACAAAACAAAATCAGATATTATCGCGACAACGTTAAACAAGGATTATATGGAATTGTATAATCATCAGCTGTATGACTTTTTCCGCCACTGGTACCCGTTCAATCAAAACAAAGTGGTCACCCTTGATTCTTATCTTACCAATACCCTTCCGGAACCGCCCTCCGTTCCTGTTTCCGTTTCCAAAACGGAAACGAAAACAAATTTCACATCATGGGATTTTATGAGCAGCTGGTCATTGAGTCATTCTTGTTTAAATTATTCTTTCATGATGACTGATGTTGAGTCTTCTTTTTTCCATATAGAATATCCGAAAGAACCTTCCCGATGGGTAACATTATTTCAGGGGTTTACCTCTGACTCAAAGACCGGACTTTTGCTTTTGAATCATATGACAGAAAAAGGAATGAATGTCCGGTACCTGATCCCAAAATTCTTAACGGCAAAAGATGAGGCCTTTCCAAGCGCGATTATACAAAATTACCAAAGTTCACAGGCCAAAGTTAAACTTCTTTTTAACATTATAACCGGGAAATACCAGAGCCGTATTGATCGTGATATCCATACCCAACCGGATGGAATTGTTCAGATGGAGTTCTTCCTCAAGCCTTTCACTGATAAGACTATTAAGATCAAAACCAGATGGGCTTCGCCGCAGGAATCAGATCAGGAAGAATTTATCGTTCCTGTTCTGCCCGCTCAGGAAATGTCCCACTTGAAGAATGACAACTTGAAAGTAAAAAGAAAATATTATTATCTAAAATATTATGAAAAGAACGGGAATTATTTCAGCCAGCCCCGATCAGCCGGGTATACCATGAAAAAAAACGATGACATCCTGGTCGAGATCACCCTTGAGGCCAGTGAAGATATAAATAATATTATTGTAACAGATTTTTTACCGGCTGGTTGTGATTTTATTATCAAAGAAAAGTATAAATATCATCTTGTTAATATATCACCGGATCTGAATTACAGCATTATGAACAAATTAAACCAAGTTCTGGTCAAGATCCCCTATCTTTCTAAAGGAGAATATCATATTTATTATATTATCAGGCCATTTTTAAGAGGAGAGTTTTATGTCCCCGGTATCTTTATAACATCCATGAACAGGACCATTTATGCCACGGGGGAGGGGATCATTGTGGCCATAAAAAATTATCGGCCTCTGTCCCCTTTTGTGTATGTGATCCTGCTTTTAAGCCTTTCCGTCATCCTTTCTATAATATTCTACGGACCGCGTATAAAAAAATTTTTTAAATTTTAATTCAGAAACAACAGGGAATACGATACAAACGATCTATTCAAATTCTATCTCTTGTTTGGTTAATACGCCAAATAAATCCTTGATCCTGTCATTACAATTCCTTAGCACTAATTTTATTTTTTTCTGTCCGAATTCTTCAAATGATTCTTCCATAAACGTTACAAAGCTAGAAACAGCATATTTCACCTTTTTCAGGTCAATAATGATCTTTTGATTTTGTTGACTCATTTCTTTCAGTTTGGTCCCCAATTCCCCTAATGTATCTCCCATGATATCATGTTCAATAAAAATAATGATCGTATTGTCATCCCGTTTTGATATTCTCATTATTTAAAAAGTATCATCTTGGTTTTGAAAAGTCAATCATTAAATGGAGCCCGGAATAGGAAAGTCCGAATGCATAATTCTTTTTTAATATAATTATGGAAATTTTATATA
>JAFGFC010000004.1 GCA_016931325.1 Spirochaetota bacterium
GGAGAATTAATAAAATTCCGATTGCCAGAGAATCAAAAGGTAGACATAATTCTGAAACAGGGTGATATAACAGAGGAACCTCTGGACGCTATTGTCAATGCCGCTAATTCTCATCTGCAACATGGCGGGGGAGTGGCCGGTGCTATCTTAAGAAAAGGCGGTTATGTTATTCAGGAGGAATCTCAAGAAATAGGATTTGTGCCTGTCGGGAATGCGGTGATAACATCATCGGGACGTTTGCCATGCAGAAAAGTGATCCACACGGTAGGTCCCAGATGGGGAGAAGGGGATGAAGATATCAAGCTCACTAATGCGGTTTATAACGCATTAAAAGTAGCTGATGAAAATACTTTATCCACCATAGCCTTCCCGGCCGTTTCATCCGGGATATTTGGATTTCCAAAGGATAGGTGTGCGCGTATCATGCTCAATTCAGTAAAAAAATATTTAAAAGAGAATAAAAAGACATGTCTGAAACTTGTAGAGTTTTGCATTATTGATGATCAGACGATCAATATCTTTAAAAATGAATTTAAGAAAATACTTGACTAAGAAATTAAAAAAAGTATATTTTTTCACGTCTTAAGGAGGTTTGTATGGTCGATAAAGAGACAGCAGAAAAAGAACACCAGGCCAAGGTCCTTGCCTATAAGAAACATGCCGCCTTGAGAGAAAATCTGACGGGATATGCCTTCCTGGCCCCTAATATCATTGGATTCTTTACGTTCACGTTTTTCCCTGTTTTTGCCTCTTTTGTTCTGGCCTTCTGTCAATGGGATATCATTACAGAAGTTAAATTTGTGGGTCTGAAGAATTTTATTGTCCTGATCCAGGACAAACTGTTCTGGAAATATTTTGCCAACACCCTTTTCTTCATGATCGGAATACCTATTGGGATGACCGTGTCTCTTATTCTGGCTTTGCTTATGAACCAAAAGCTCAGAGGGATCGTTGTTTTCAGAACGATCTATTTCATGCCGGTTGTATCCTCGCTTATTGCTGTGGCTCTTTTATGGAGATGGATCTACAATCCTGATTTCGGACTTTTAAATAGTTTTTTAAGAATGCTTGGTTTCAGGAACGTGCCTCAATGGCTTGCCAGCACATCATGGTCCAAACCGGCTATTATGCTGATGTCGATCTGGCGATGGGCGGGGTATAATATGATCCTTTATCTGGCCGCCCTTCAGGGAATACCTCCCCAGCTGTATGAAGCCGCCTCTATTGATGGGGCTAATACATGGCGAAAGTTCTGGCATATAACTTTTCCCATGCTGGGACCGACGAACTTTTTTATTGTGGTTATGAGTATCATTGGTACCTTCCAGACATTTGGCGAGATCTATGTTATGACAGGGGGAGGTCCGGCCGGTTCAACCACAACTATCGTCTATTATATATATAATAATGCTTTTCAATGGTTCAAGATGGGATATGCTTCGGCTATTGCCTGGTTCCTTTTTCTGGTTATGTTTCTTGTTACACTGGCTCAATGGAAATATGCCGGCCAAAAAGTGGAATATTCCGTTACCTGATTTTGAGGAGGCTTTTTAATGGCAAAAAAAGTGGCCATATCAATCGAGGAGAAGCGCAGAAGGTTTTTTAGAAAACTGCTGCTTTATTGTCTTTTATCCATAGGGGGTATTATCATGATCGCTCCCTTTGTCTGGATGCTTTCCACTTCGCTGAAGGAACCCGGTGCTGTTTTTACCTACCCACCGGAATTTATTCCAAGAACGCAACTCAGAGTAGAGCATAATGGAATGGAATACGGTATCTTTACCGCTGAAATCAAGGGCAAGTTGCAGCAGGTTATTCGGATGAAATTGAAAAAAGACATGGCCATGGTCAAGCTATATGAAAATGGACAGGTCATTGGAGACGCCTTTGAAATCCCTTCGGTCAGGCTGCAGCCTCTCAAACAGGTCAACATTGTCTGGAGAAATTATATCGATGCATGGAATGCCGTGCCTTTTGGACGCTTTTTTATTAACAGTATCATCGTGACCGTTTGTGTTACTTTTGGCCAGGTCTTTACATCTTCTCTGGCCGCCTACGCTTTTGCCCGCTTAAATTTCAGATTCAGGGACCAGATATTTTTTGGATACCTTGGCACCATGATGATCCCCTACACCGTTACCATGATCCCTGTTTTTATTTTAATAAAAAAAATGGGCTGGATCGATACTTATCAAGCCCTGATCCTCCCGGGAATGTTTACGGCTTACGGGACATTCCTTTTACGACAATTTTTTCTTTCTATTCCCAAAGATCTGGAAGAATCCGCTTTTATAGATGGTGCCACCAAGTTCAGGATCTACTGGCAGATCATTATACCTTTATCCAAGCCGGCTCTGGCTACACTGACGACATTTACATTCATGGGTGTATGGAATGATTTTATGTGGCCTTTGATCGTAACCAATTCCATGGACATGAAAACGCTCCCTGTCGGTCTGGCTGCTTTTCAGGGATTGTACACGACTAACTGGACATTACTGATGGCGGCTGCGGTTATTGTCCTTATCCCTGTTCTTATGGTTTATATTTTTAATCAGCGGTTTTTTATACGTGGAATCGCTCTCAGCGGTCTAAAAGTATAGTATAACATACTGATCGGTATGAAATGCTGTAAAGTATAAAATGCTGTAAAGCAAGCATAATTTACCATTACACATTTCAGATGAAGATCACAGATTGTAATAAGTCATTTGTTTGCTATCTGATACTTTCATAACGAACCTGCACCTTTTTTAAAATTAGTATTGGGGGTTATCATATGACCAATAAAATATCACCTGCCCTGATTATTATTCTTCTTATGATATTTCCCCTGGCTGCGCAAGCTGTGGAGGTTGAATTCACTTACAAAGGAAAGGCGAACAGGGTGACTCTGGCCGGTGATTTCAATAACTGGAACAAGGACGCCAACCCTATGGAGAAACAAGACGGAGGATGGCATCTTAAACTGGACCTTCAACCGGGGAAATGGAAGTATAAATTTGTTATTGACGGGAGTAAATGGATCGCTGATCCAAAGGCTTCCCAATTCGACAATGATGGATTTGGCGGGAAGAATTCGGTGATCCTGGTTACGTCTTCAATGAAAAAGGAGGATAAACCTCCCTTCCAATACGTAAACCTTACAGGGGATTTTAATAACTGGGATCAGGCCGATAAGGCCGGTTTCATGGAGTACAAGGGAAGCGGAACCTATCAGATCACCAGATTGTTTTATCCGGGAACTTTTAGATTCAAATTCAATATGGACAGATCATGGAAGGTAAATTTTGGCAAAGGACAAACAGAGGGTTCCATTAAAGAGAATGGCGATGATATTAAGTTCTTTGTTGATTCTGTCGGATTTTACAGGATAACATTATATCTTGATGCTAAAAAATACAAAGTGGAAAAGGCAGACCCTTTACAGTGTGTTGCTTTTGTGGAGTTTAAAAAGATCGCTTATGTGGGCGACGGGATGATCCTGGACGGTTCAAAAAGTCTTGTGCGCCAGGGAAAGCAGGCCAGGTTTAACTGGAAAGAAGAGAGAAAAAATCCCCGGAGTATCATTAATAACAAGAACAGGCATCAGGAAAAGATCGAGACGAAATGGGACAAACCCGGGATCTACCGGCTTGTTCTTGATATTAACGACGGGCTCAAAGGCCGGTCATACAGGTTTGATGTCCGGGTTAAAGATCGTTACTCTCTTGTGGGCGATCTCACTTCTGAGGACAGGACGGATCCGAAAACATTTTTGGATTTTCAAGAAGACGGCCTCTTTCATAAGATATTGCGATCGCAACATACAGGAGAGTTCGCTTTCCGGATCTATAAGAATTTCAAGTTCAATGTGACTGATGCTTTTAAATTAAAATTAAAAAAAGGGAAATTCTACCTCTTTACATTTGATGAAAGGACAGAGCAGTTCTCTTTTGCAAAGAAGAATTTTGCCCGCTTCTTTTTCGACCCGCGGAAGGATTCACGTGTTTCAGGTCAGATCAACTCTGTGGCTGTGGCCGGCAGTTTTAACAGCTGGAACAGCGAGATCAATAAACTGGAAAAACAGGATGATGATACGTATCTGCTATTCTTGCCTCTGGAGGAAGGGCTTTATTATTACAAACTGGTCGTGAATGGCAATCAGTGGCTTTATGATAACAATTCTGATGCAGGATTAAAGATCAATGACGGGTTCGGTGGTTTTAATTCCGGTTTATTTGTGGGTGATAGGGCTGAGGATTTCGGCCAGGCCCTGTCAGGCCGTATTAACTGGGAAGCCGTAGAACATGAACCGGAAGAGATGAAATATCTCAATGTTCTGGGAAAAAATCTGGTGCAAATAAAATTGCGCGCCCTTGGTGGCGATGTTGATAAAGTCAGATTGATCTTGTACTCAAAGGACAAAGTGACTTTTGTTAACCTTGATAACCGCATGAAACAGTTTGGCTTTGAATATTTTTACAATATCTTTTCTTTGCCTCAAACCGCGGTTATACAATACTATTTTGAGTTTGAGAAAAATGGGAAAAAATATTTTTATGCAAAGAATTACCGGGGAGAAGACAAACCCTCTAAAGAAACATTCTTTCAGGCCGGTCTTGGCATCAAATTTCCTACTCCTGACTGGGTGAAAGGAGTCATATGGTATCAGATCATGGTTGACCGGTTCCGAAATGGAGATAAGAAGAACGATCCGGCGTGCACCATTCCCTGGACATGGAGCTGGTTTAAAAAGTACCGCAGGTGTGAAAAATGGGATGATTCAAAATTTAATGATAAACGTTATGGTTTTTACGGCTGGGACGGGGTCTGGGGGCGTTTATACGGCGGGGATATTCAGGGCCTTATTGAAAAGCTGGATTATTTAAAGGAACTGGGAGTAGGCGCCATTTATCTTAATCCTGTTTTTGAATCCGCTTCTCATCATAAATACGACACCATTGATTACCGGCATATTGATGATGATTTTGGTTTTGCCGGAGAGAACAAACGGTTAAAGGAGAGTTCAAGCCCCCGAACATGGAAATGGACAAAAACAGACAAACTTTTCTTAACGTTCATTAAAAAAGCCCACTCCAAAGGATTAAAGGTGATCATTGATGGTGTCTTTAATCATTGTGGTGACAGGTTCTGGGCCTTTGAAGATGTAAAAAACAAAAAACAGAGATCGCCTTTTAAAGACTGGTTTGTCGTGACCAGCTGGGAGCCTTTTCAATATGAAGGGTGGGCCGGATTTGGGGGACTGCCAATATACAAAGAAGATAATAATGGGCTGGTGAGTGGTATAAGGGAACATATTTTTGAAATTACACGGCGGTGGATGGACCCTGACAGAAACGGAGACCCTTCTGATGGGATCGATGGATGGCGCCTGGATGTTCCTAATGAAGTAAATCCCCACTTCTGGGAAAAATGGCGTGAACTGGTAAAAAGTATCAACCCTGATGCCTATATAACGGGTGAAATATGGGATAATGCTTCTTTCTGGCTGAAAGGAAAACATTTTGATGCGGTTATGAATTATGAATGGACAAAGATCGTTTATCGGTTTTTTATCGATCGATCGAAAAAATATAAAATCGATGTCAGGGAATTTGATCAAAGTTTAAAGGATCTATTAGCCTCTTATCCCATGCAGGTCAATTTCGTAATGCAGAATCTGTTAGACAGTCATGATACCGATAGGATTTTATCCGGGATAAAGAATCCCGACCGATATTTTGATGACAAGAACAGGCTGCAGGATTCCGGACCAAATTACGATAATTCAAAACCGGTTGAAAGAGATATCTCAATCTATAAACTGATACAGATTTTTCAATTTACGTTTTTAGGATCGCCCATGATCTATTATGGCACAGAAGTAGGGATGTGGGGTTCAGATGACCCCAATAACCGCAAGCCTATGTGGTGGAAAGAGATGATGCCCTATGATAATCCACAGGATGTCATTAATGATGAGATATATGAACATACCAGGAAACTGGCCAGGATGAGAAATGAACATTCCGCATTAAAGACAGGAATGTTTTCATCATTCCTTATCGATGATCAAGATCAGATATACGGATTTCTAAGAAGCGATTCGAAAGAAAAGATCTTTGTTATTCTGAATAATTCAGACAGAAAGCAAATTAAAGAGCTAAAAATAGAAACGGACAAAAAGCAGCTAACCGACCTTTTAACAGGAAAAACCTATCCTGTTAAGGATAAAGAAATCGAGATAGAATTAAAATCAAAATACGGCGTCATCCTTTTCTAATAAATTACTGCCAGAGAAGCCCCCTATAGGGGGTGTACCTCGTCTTATAAAATTTATACACCTGTACTTTATGTTCTTGGTTTTTTTAAATCAGAAAGTTTTGGTGAGATTTTAACTGTCTATTAAGGATTGGTCGGATCTTCGCCATCCTGGCAGATCCGACCCAACACACATCCTGTGTATTGTAAAAGAGTGGCAAGGCGGGGGAGAACCTTGCCACTCGGAAGCTTTATCCGTGGGGCAAAAAAGAGGATAAGCTATAAGAGTTCATTTTTTAATAAGGCGGCATTCCGCCATGTCCACCCGGCATAGCAGGCATTTCTTTCTTTTCTTCAGGTTTATCAGTAACCAGTGTTTCTGTCGTTATGAGAAGCGCTGCAACGGAAGCCGCATTCTGAATGGCAGACCTTACGACTTTGGTCGGATCAATGATCCCGGCTTCGAACATATCTACCCACTGGCCGTTGGCCGCATTGAATCCTGTATTGGCCTTTTCTTCCTTCAGTTTGTTGATAATAACAGAACCGTCAAATCCGGCATTATTAGCGATCATTTTAGCCGGTTCTTCAAGGGATTTCAGTACGATTTGAGCGCCTGTCAGCTGGTCACCTTTTAGTTTTAAATTGGAAATTGACTTGCTGGCTCTGAGGAGCGCCACTCCACCGCCCGGGACAACTCCTTCTTCATGCGCACTCTTTGTGGCATTTAAAGCGTCTTCCACGCGGGCTTTTTTCTCTTTCATTTCTATTTCTGTAGCGGCTCCCACCTTGATCACGGCCACTCCGCCTGATAATTTAGCCAGTCTTTCCTGTAACTTTTCTTTATCATAATCAGAATCTGTTTCATCGATCTGCTTTTTTATTTGAGAGATTCTGCCCTGAATATCTTTGGATTTTCCGGCTCCTTCAACGATGGTTGTATTTTCCTTGTCCACCTTCACTTTTTTAGCCTGGCCCATCATCTCGATCTTGACATTTTCTAATTTCAATCCTATGTCTTCCGATATGACCTGGCCGCCAGTGATGATAGCGATATCTTCAAGCATGGCCTTTCTTCTGTCCCCAAAACCAGGAGCTTTGACAGCCACAGATACCAGTGTTCCCCTTAATTTGTTTACAACCAGAGTAGCCAGGGCTTCTCCTTCAATATCTTCGGCAATAATAACAAGGGGTCTTCCCATCTGGGCGATCTTTTCCAAAAGAGGTAACAGATCCTTCATAACGCTGATCTTTTTATCGGTTATAAGGATATAAGGATTTTCAACCTCAGCGATCATTGATTCAGGATCAGTTATCATATAAGGTGATATATAACCTCTATCGAACTGCATCCCTTCCACGACATCCAGTTTGGTAGTGATTTCTTTTCCTTCTTCAACAGTAATAACGCCATCCGGACCGACTTTCTCCATCGCATTGGCGATATACTGGCCGATATCAGGATCATTGTTAGAAGATATAGTGGCAACCTGTTCTATTTCTGTTTTTGTCTTGGTGACATGACTCTGTTTTTTCAGTTCAGACACAACAACATCAACAGCTTTTTCGATACCGCGTTTGAGATCCATCGGGTTGGCTCCGGCCACGACATTTTTCATCCCTTCTTTCAAAATGGATTGAGCCAAAAGCGTGGCTGTGGTCGTTCCGTCTCCGGCCACTTCGTTAGTCTTGGTGGCGACTTCTTTCACCAGCTGAGCACCCATATTCTCAAAGGGGTCTTCAAGGTCGATCTCTTTGGCGATCGTGACTCCATCATTGGTTATGGCAGGGGCGCCGAACTTTTTATCCAGAACGACATTTCGTCCCCTTGGCCCTAAAGTGACTTTAACGGCGTTAGCGAGTTTATCAACGCCTTCGAGCAATTTTTTTCGTGCTTCTTCACTGTATATAATTAATTTAGACATTGTTCATATCCTCCTTTGTGTTATAGAATAGCCAGAATATCCCGCTCTTCAATAATGATGTAATTTTTGTTATCGATCTCTATCTCAGTACCGGAGTATTTCCCGTAGAGAACGGTGTCACCCGCTTTCACTTCGACAGAAACTCGTTTTCCATCATCTGTCAGTTTTCCCGGCCCTACAGCGATAACTTTTCCCTGCTGGGGTTTTTCTTTGGCTGTGTCGGGAATGATGATCTTGCCTTTCTTGGATTCCTTTTCTTCGATGGGTTCAATAACAACCCGATCAGCTAAAGGTTTTATTTTCATTGTAATGCCTCCTGAATATTATATAGTGGATGTATAATATAATCACTGTTTGGATTATGTCAAGCCCTAATATAAAAAAAGTAAAAAAATTATGAAAAAAATCAAGGCAGGATAAATTTAGAAATAACCAAAAATCGGTTTAAATATACTTGAAAAAGTAAATGATATTCGTTATGTTAAGCGCATGCATGAATTGGCTCTGAGCAAAAGTATAATGCATACTCTGGACAGCATCAGGCAAGAACAGGGGAATAAAAGGATCAAGAAAGTGACCATAAATCTGGGGGCCCTGCAGCATGTGGTCCCTGATTCTTTAAAGTTTTATCTTGATCTTTTAAAGGAAAAAACACCTTTTGAGGAAAGCGAATTCCAATTAAAAGAGACACCGATAAAAATAAAATGCCAGTCGTGTGGCCATGTTACCGAAATACCCGAAATGATCATGATCTGTGACAGTTGCCAGAGCCGGAACGTGGAGGTCATTGAAGGAATGGATGTCTTTATTGAATCCGTGGAAATTTAGTGCCGTTAATAGTTCATATTTCTTTGTTTTTGCAAATATAAACTATGAACCAAGAACGAAGAACTATAGAAGATATAAACTGTGTGTGTTTCAGGAGTAAGGATATGGAAGTAAAAGTGTACGCCAATGTCATGAAAGCCAATGACAGGATCGCCGATCAGATAAGGACTTTGCTGGATAAGTATAATATTTTTGCGATCAATTTCATCTCATCCCCCGGTTCAGGGAAGACCACTTTGCTGGAGAGTTTAATACCTCATTTTATATCACAGAATATTCGACCGGCTGTTCTGGAAGGGGATCTGGCTACCAGTGTTGACGCTGAAAGGATAAAAAAACTGGATATTCCTGTTCATCAGATCAATACAGGATCAGGATGCCATCTTGATGCTAACATGATATTTCATCCGATCCAGGACCTTCCCCTGGACACCATAGACCTTTTGCTTATCGAGAATGTGGGCAACCTGGTCTGCCCGACAGGTTTCTATCTGGGCGAAAATATGAAAATCGCCATGGTCAGTGTTACGGAAGGGGATGATAAGGTATTAAAATATCCATTGATCTTTCACGTTAGTGAGGCGTTGATACTGAACAAGATCGACCTTATACCCTATACCAACTTTAACAAAGACAAATTCTACCAATACTGCGCTCAGGTGAACCCGAAGGTCAAGATCTTTGAGATCAATGCCGTAAAGGGTGATGGCGTGAATGCCCTGGTTGAATGGATCCTGGAAAGGATGAAAAGAACAGAACCAATGAGAAATTAATAGTTTATTTGCACGGTAATAACAGTGAAATGTCTTAAATCAACTTGAGATAATTTTCCGCTTCATCCACAGATAAAAAGATCTTTATGATGGTGTCAATTTTTACGATTTTGAATATTTTCATGATGTTTTGAGGTACCCTGGCCATAACAACATCAGACTTTGGCTTGTTAAGAGATTTTTTAAACTTGATGATCCTTCCTATCCCTGAACTGTCAATATATTCCAGGTCATTGAGATCAAACAGAAATTTCTGCGCACCACTGGACATCAGGATATTACAAAGAACATCAAAGTGGTATACATTGGATTGATCCAGTTTATTGACCAGACGCATTTTGATGGTCAGATCTTTAAAGCTCTTAATTTCAGACTCATTGTCTTTGAGGATTTCAAAATCAACAAGCATGCGTGGTCCCTATTTTTCAAAATTATCGAATTTTTTATCCATATCTTTGAATTTATCGTCGAATTGATTCATTTTCTCATCAAGCTCTTTTGACTTTTCCTCATAGATCTGGTCCAGCTTGTTAAATTTTTCTTCAAGGATCTTGTTAAGACGGTTCAGGCGGGAATAGATCTTTTTAATGGTGCTCATGGTCCGGGATACCTTTTTATCTTTGCTGTGTTTTCCGGCTATTCCTGACGCGGATTCAAACAGACCATCTGAACGGGCCTGATTGAACATGAATTGATCCACTTCACCTTCGGCATTTTTGTCATCTGACAGCGCCTCCAATACCTTTTTCTGGCTTTTGTTGGCCTGATCCAGATTATCCTTAATGGCTACCACTTTGCCGGCCGGGTCTTTGTCTACCTGTGCGTCTTTATTTTCTGCCCAATCTTTCATGTCCTTTAATTCATCCTTCAGGTTCAGATCCGGGTTTTCAATAGAAGTTTCCACGCTCTGATCGGCAGAAACATTTTTCGAACCGGCATCATTACCTACCTGGACATCTCCCTTTTCGACATTAACCGCCAGGGAGCCGTCGCTGGCCAGCTGTATATCATATTCTGTTCCTCTCACACCGACGACAGCGGTGGGGGTATAAACATTCACTTTTTGATTTTTCGCCAGCTTGGCGATCTTAAAACTGGCTGAACCTTTTATCAGACTTATAGAATCCTGAGCTTTTTTCAGGTAGGACTTGTTAAGGATAAGTTTGGAATTCTCTTTCAACTCGATCTGGGCCCCTCC
>JAFGFC010000190.1 GCA_016931325.1 Spirochaetota bacterium
AACCTTTTAGGAAAACGTGTTGATTATTCCGGTCGTTCTGTTATCGTGGTGGGGCCGGAGTTGAATTTGCATCAGGTCGGTCTGCCGAAGAAGATGGCACTTGAACTTTTCAAACCATTCATTATGCGCAAGCTGGTGGAATACGGCAAAGCCTCCAATATTAAAAGCGCTAAAAAGATGATCGATAAGGAAGATGAGGCCGTATGGGGTGTACTGGAAGAATCTGTAAAGGATCATCCCGTATTTATTAACCGCGCCCCCACACTTCACAGGTTGTCCGTGCAGGCTTTTGAGCCGGTTCTGGTTGAAGGGAAAGCCATTCAGATCCATCCTCTGGTATGCAGATCTTTTAATGCGGACTTTGATGGTGACCAGATGGCTGTTCACGTTCCCTTGTCCACAGAGTCTCAGATAGAGAACTGGATGCTTATGTTGTCCTCAAGAAATCTGCTTTCACCCGCTAACGGCGCTCCTATTGTGGTCCCTACACAGGATATGGTTCTCGGTATTGGTTTTTTAACCAAGGAGAAAAAAGGAGCCATAGGAGAAGGAAAGATCTTTTCTTCAACGGAAGAAGTGAATATGGCCTATGAAAATAATATCATTGAACTGAATTCAAAGATCAAAGTTAAAATTGAGGACAAATTTGTAGAGACGACTTTAGGAAGGATTATATTCAATAATATCCTGCCTTCTGAGCATCCCTTTGAAAATCGTATGTTAACAGGGAAAAGGTTGATAACACTTGTTGACAAGATGTACAGGAGTCATGGTCTTAAAATCACGGCAGTTGCCCTTGATAAACTAAAAGCCATCGGTTTTCACTTCGCCACTGTATTCGGTGTTTCCATAGGAATAGATGATATTATTGAACCTGATAATAAAGCAGAGATCGTAAAGAAGGCGAAAGCTGAAGTCACTTCAGTTGAAGAACATTATAAAAAGGGTTATATCACCAATTCTGAGCGATATAATAAAGTGATCGATATCTGGGTCAATACCAATGAAAGAGTCGCGGAGAATATGCTTTCCAATCTGGAAAAAGATCAGGGAGGCTTTAATCCCGTCTTTATGATGGTTGAAACAGGCGCCCGGGGAAGCAAGCAGCAGATCAGACAGCTGGGTGGTATGCGTGGCCTTATGGCTAAACCTTCAGGTGAGATCATAGAGTTACCCATTATCTCCAGTTTTAAAGAAGGTTTGACTGTACTGGAATATTTTATTTCAACTCACGGCGCCAGAAAGGGGCTGGCCGATACGGCTTTAAAGACAGCCAATGCCGGGTATCTGACAAGACGACTTGTTGATGTGGCTCAGGATTGTGTTGTGACAATTGAAGATTGCGGTACGATTAATGGCATAGATCTGAAAGCGCTTTCCACGGAAGAAGAAGATATAATGCTTTTTAAAAGAAGAATGATTGGCCGGGTCGCTTTACAGGATATTAATGTGCCTCATTCGAAAAAAGTCATTGTTAAAGCCAATGCAGAAATTACCGAACAGGTGGCTAATGATATTATTTTTGCTGGTGTGGATACGGTCAAGATCAGATCTGTTTTAACCTGTGATTCAAAATATGGTGTTTGCCGTTTATGCTATGGCCGTGACCTTTCCCAGGGCCGGATGGTAGAAAAAGGCGAATCAGTAGGGATCGTGGCCGCTCAATCTATAGGAGAACCCGGTACTCAGCTGACATTGAGAACGTTCCATATTGGCGGGACGGCTTTTGCGGAATTTGAGGAAAGTAAGATCCAGTATGGATATCCCGCTTATATAGAGAAACTTCCCAAAAGGATCATCACGAATAAACAGGGAGAAAAGATGCTCAGTCGAAGGGGTGAGATCGTCCTTCGGCAGATCTATCAGATGTGGGATAAAAAAGATATAAAGCTTACCGGTGAATTGAATAAAAAGGTTGTATCAGGTGTCCAGATCGGTGTCAGTAAGAAAAAAAAGGTGCTAACCGAGTATACGGGCGTTCTGAGAGAGATAGATAGTAAATATGTTATCATGAGTGAAAAGAAAGAGAAAAAGCTCAAGATTGGCACCAAGATCTTTGTGGAAGAAAAAGAGCTGGTCCCGAAAGGGAAAATGATCGCTGTGTTCGATGCCTTTTATGAACCTATTGTCACAGAACATTCCGGATCAATAAAATTCAAAGATGTCATTCTGGGACAGACCCTGAAAGAAGAGAGAGATGAGGATGCCGGCGTTGTTAACCGTGTTATTATTAAGAGTAAAGAGAAAGAACTTGAACTCCAACCCCGAATTACAATCGTAAGGGATAATGGAAAGAGTGAGAATTATGTTATGCCTTACAGGGCTAATCTTATCGTGGATGAAGGAATGCAGGTCGAAGTGGGTGATGTGCTGGCTAAAATACCTGAAAAAATATCCAAAACAAAAGATATTACAGGAGGTCTTCCTCGAGTAGAAGAGTTATTCGAAGCAAGACGTCCTAAAGATTGTGCTGTTGTCAGCGAAATTGACGGTACCGTTGAATTTGGCGGCATTGTGAAGAGTAAACGTATTATCAAGATAAAGAATGATACAGGCGAAGAGCGAAAATATTATATCCCCATAGGGAAACATTTAACTGTCCATGAAGGAGACCTTGTGAGGGCGGGCGACCCTCTTGATGACGGACCCGTTGATCCTCTTGACATTTTACGTATCAAGGGTGAGCAGGACCTGCAGCAGTATCTGCTCGATGAGATCCAGAATGTCTACAGGTTACAGAATGTGGACATTAATGACAAACATATTGAGGTGATTATCCGCCAGATGATGAGACGGGTAGAGATAACCGATGCAGGCGATACGCGATTCATTGTCGGCGATACCTTTGACAGGTTTGAATTCAGAGAAGAAAATGAACGTGTATTAAAAGAAGGTGGTAAACCGGCTATGGGAAGACCGACGCTCCTGGGTATAACCAAAGCTTCTTTAAGTACCAATAGTTTTATCTCAGCCGCTTCCTTCCAGGAGACCACCCGTGTTTTAACTGATGCGGCTATAAAGGGGAAAATGGATCATCTTCTGGGCTTAAAGGAGAATGTCATTATTGGACACCTTATACCGGCTGGTACAGGATTGAGAGAGTATCAAACAGTCGATGTCGAAGTTAAATCGCCAAGAGTAAAAAAAGCAGAGGAAGCTTTATTTCAGAATATTTCTGAAGAAAAAGAATAAATTCGACATTTTTTATATTTTTAAGTGTCGAATGTTAAATTTGCGTCAAGTTTATTTGTATAAATTTTTTACATTTTATATTATTTTAGCTTGACAGAGGCAAAGAAATAGGCTATATTAGCAAAACTTTGTCCCCTATCGGGAGGC
>JAFGFC010000191.1 GCA_016931325.1 Spirochaetota bacterium
ATCGACTATTTCATGAGAATACAGCCTGAAATTCTTTAATTCAAGACTTTTGAGTTTCATCTAAAAAATCCTCTATACCGTATACCGTAAAATTATTCAAATGAAAAGGAAAAATCACGTTCTTTTTTTACTTTTTAATGACAGCATCCGAAGAGATTGGAAATGAAGATTAGCTTATTCTGATAGGCATGATGAGACAGAAAAAATTTTCAGATCCGTCTTCTTTCAGCATGGAGGCGCTTTCAGAATTATTAAAACCCATAACAAATTTTTCTGAATCTATGGCGTTGATAGAATCAAGGAGATATTCACTGCTGAAGGCGATCTCAAATTCTTTATCTTCGTAAATGATCTCTATATCTTCTCTGGCTTCACCAATCTCAGGATCAGAAGAAGATACCTCCAGAGAGTTCTTTTTGAAAGAAAATTTTATCTTTCCCGTTCTTTTTTCTGAAGTTAAAAGAGAGACACGTTTTAAAGCATTAAGCATTTTATTGGTAAAAAAGACCACTTTTTTTTCATAGGATTGAGGTATGACCTGCATGTATTCCGGGAATTTACCGTCAATGAGACGTGAGATCAATTCAATGTCATCCACTTTGAAATAGATCTGATTCTCGCTTAAACTGATTTCGGCCATACCTTCGTCTTTTAATATTTTTAACAGTTCGTTCAATACTTTAAAAGGAACGATCACATCATTTATCTTTATATCCGAATCGACCTTGTTATCCATAAATGAAAGACGTCTTCCGTCAGTGGCTACCAGCCGCAGTTTCTTATCTTTTAATTCTATCTTAATACCGTTAATGGCTGCCCGGGAATCTTCTGTAGACACAGCAAAAATGGTCTTTCTTATCATATCTTTTAGATTTTTCTGCGCTATTTTAAACGTATATTCTTTTTTTATTTCCGGTAACACAGGATAGTCATTTTTTGGGATACCTTTTATTTTAAATTCCGCTTTCACCTCCTTATTCTTACTTTTAATCGTGGTAATATTATTATCATTGACAGACATCTCGATATCATCATGGGGAAGAGCCTTCACAATATCCGTTAATTTTTTGGCATAGAGGGTAATCGCACCATTCGATTTTACATCAGCGTTTATGAGGATCTTGATAGCCACTTCAAGATCAGTTGAAATGATCCGTAACGAGTTATTCACAGTCTCCAGAAGAATATTTGAAAGTATAGACATTGTTGTTTTGGCCGTTATGATATTTTCAGCAAATTGCAGGGCTCCTACCAGACTGTCCTTTGATGCGATGATCTTCATTTTAAACACCTCTTATATTTATATATAATATATAATATAGTATCAGTAATAATAAGGGCTGTTGAAATGTGGAAAAGGTTATAATTATATCTCTATAATACAATTATAATATTGTAGAATCTGTGGATAAAAAATCCAGTTTTCAACATATCAACAGAAAAATCACTTTTTTTCAAACATCTATCAATATTAACAGAAAATCAACAGGAAATTCACATGTTTTCCATCCGAAGATCTTTAATGATCTTTTCAATCGAGGCATTTAAATTATTATCCATTTTTCTTAAATTCCTGATCTTTTCAATGGCATGGATGGCTGTGGAATGGTCTTTGCTGCCAAAAGATCTCCCGATCTCTGTCGTGGACGCATTGGTGATCTCCCGGGCGATATACATGGCTACCTGACGGGGTATCAGAATCTCACGTATTCTTCTTTTTGAACAGAGTTGTTTTTTATCAATACCATAATAATCTCCCACAGTCTGTTGTATCGTATCGAGGGTTGTTCCTTTTTTTACATTCTCTTTTATCATATCCTTGACGGCCTTTTTTGCCAGCTCAAGATTGATCTCCTGGTTCATCAGGGTGGTCAAAGCCACGAGTTTGACAAAAGCACCTTCGAGATCCCTGATGCTATGCTTTATTTTTTTAGCTATATAATTAATGACCTCGGGTGGTATTTTTACTTTTTCCACTTCACATTTCTTATAAAGGATCGCTTCTCTTGTTTCCAGATCAGGAAAAGCGATATCCGCTAAAAGGCCGCTCTGGAACCGTGATCTCAAACGTTCTTCCAGAAGAGGGATCTCTTTAGGGGGTTTATCTGATGTAAGAACGATCTGCTTTCCGTTCATATAAAGTGTATTAAAGGTATGAAAAAATTCTTCCTGTGTGGCGGGTTTCCCGGCAATGAATTGCACATCATCCATAAGCAGCACATCTATTTTTCTGTACTTGGCTCTAAAGCTGTCCATTTTTCCATTCTGGAGAGAATGGATAAGATCATTAATGAATTTATCACCAGGAATATAAAGAACAGATAGATGGCTGTTCGTTTCGATAATCCTGTCTCCGATCGCATTGATCAGATGTGTCTTGCCCAGTCCGGCTCCGCTGTATATGAAAAGAGGATTATATGTTTTCGATGGTGATTTTGCCACGGATAAACAGGCCGCATGAGCAAACTGGTTGGACGCTCCGACAACAAAATTTTCAAATGAGAATTTCAGATTAAGATTAGCGCTTAATTTCTTAGTATCGTTTATCTCTTTTTCATTAACTGTTTTCTCTTTTAATTTTTCCTTTGGCACAGCCGGGACATTCAATTTGTTCTCTTTGGCAATCTTGAATAAAATGGAAATATCTTTATTTAACAGCTGGCTCAGGGATGATTTGATCTTATTGACAAGGTGAGAATTTAAATATTCTTTGTGGAATTTACTGGAGACCTCGACGGTTAATTTGTCGTTATTGATATCCAGCTGCCTTGTGTCTTTAAGATAATTCTTAAAAATATGGGGATTTAATTCTTTTTCCATTAATAGCAGGATATTATTCCATAAATTATTCTTATTCATAATAAAAACTCCTTATTTATCCACAGGGTTTTCCACATTTGTGGAAAA
>JAFGFC010000192.1 GCA_016931325.1 Spirochaetota bacterium
AGCCATAAGTGGCTCCGGAAAATCTTCCATCCGTTATCAGTATGGCGTTTTTCCTTAAAAAGCTGTGCTGGTTAAGGTATTCACTGGGATAATACATCTCAGGCATGCCGGCTGCCCGAACCCCCTGTTTTAATAGAAAGACCGCAATCCTGATCTCTCCTTTGTTCCATTCTTCCACCTTTTTTAAAACAGGTCCCGGTGTCTTTTTCAAGACATACTCCAGAATAGCATTATCGTTTAAAAGGTCCTTGACACATTCATCCTGTGATCTGTATACCCTGGCAATGAATAATTTGTTATGAAATCTTTTTAGCTCTTCTTTTTCCAGGGGATTCACTTTAATAAGAAGACTTTGAAAACAATTTCCTTTAAATTGAAGAAAACAGGGTTCCAGGCTTTTTTTAAGGATAAAGGAAGACGGCCTGGTATCTCCTCCGCCGAGTCTTTCCTTCCACATACCCGCCATGGTGAGGCAGTTTTTCAGGATCTTTTCCTTTAAAAGGTATCTGAAGAAATTCTTTTGCTCTTTTTTCTTCATGGCAAAAGAATACATGCTTTCCGCATGAAATACGCCTGGTATTTTTTCACAGATCGTCAGGATCCGGTCTCTGGCGAAATCAAGCCCGAGATTTTCTGACAGGAATTCAAAATGTAAAAACCAGTTCAAAGACCCCTGAACGGCAGAAAACACATGGATGGCATTCTTGAAATTTCTTTTAACCACATCTGAAATGCAGTATTTTTTATCATTCCTGTTTATGGCCCTGATGAATCCAGGCAAGGATGGGGATTGAAATTTTGATATATCCTGCGGCGTGATAAAGGCCATTTCATCAGGGACCACTCCAAGGGCATAGAGGACGAATTTAGAAGTATTACCTGTTCCCAAAAACGGGCAGGTACCGCCGGTCGGGCAGATTAAAAGGGACAGTTGATATAAAAACGCCTGGCCTCGGTTAGAAGAAATTTTCTTCTGAACGATGGCCTGATGGATCCATCTGGAATACATGGCGTACACGTTGCACCTTAACTTTGAACTTGTTAAGTTTTCAGGCAATATCCTGATCACATCCTTGAATCTTTTTCGCAGGGTCATGGGAAGATCCCTGTCTTTCATAACAGGAGCATTCAGGAACAAGGCGAAGAAGTTACGACCAAAGTTATTTTTATAAAAGCGATCAACCATAATGGCTGAAGCCAGATCAGCCGCCGGTCTTTTATCGCAACTGGTGATAAAGATGGCCCCGTGATAATGATGGGCCGCTATATGTTCGAACAAAAGACGGGCTGTATGATTGCGGGAACTGAGAGAAAACCGCATCCCCTCATGCCCCTGAGCCAGGCCGTCACAAACAGCCGGCACACAGGTCACGAACGGTATGGCATCCATTTTCCATAATGATCGCACTAGGAAAGGAGTGATCCTGTTATCATATACCTGGGCCGGATGGTCACTGCTTCCTTTCACTATCGTGATACGGGGTTTTCCCGCCAGGATCCGCCTGGCGATCTGAGAGCGGTCTGGTTTTAACCCATACTCCTTCAGGGTCTGTTCTATTACAGGTAGAAGAAGGGTGACCGGTTCAGGTTGTTTTATAACAGGATCAATATAGGCTTTCATACTATATATCAAAATTATAAATGTCTTTTTTTGTCAACCAGGCTCTTCTGGCAACACCGATCCCCAGAACCATCTGCCACATGCCGCTTATATGATGGGAATCAGTTCCTATCGCCAGTTTGACACCATGCTCCCTGGCTTTGCGGCAGTCATAATCATTCAGATCAAGTCGGTCCCAGTAAGCGTTGATCTCCATGGCTTTTTTTGATCGGGACGCTTTTTCCAATAGTTTGTCCATATCGACATTGTAAGCTTCCCGTTGTGATAAAAGCCGTCCGGTCGGATGAGCGATGATATGGACATATTGATTATCCATGGCCTTTAATATCCTTCCTTCCGGGTCATTGGAAAAACCTGTGTGAATAGCGGCAATAACCACATCCAGTTGGGATAGGATATGATCGGGATAATCTAAAGACCCATCGATCAGGATATCCACTTCAGCGGCCTTTAAGATCCTGATCTTTGGATATTGTTTTTGTAATTTATCGATTTCGTCGTTCTTTTCAAGTAATTTCTCAATAGAAAGGCCACCGGCGTATTTTACACTTTTGGAATGATCAGCAATACCGACAAATTTATAGCCGTATTTCATGGCCTCCTCCACTATCTCCTTTAGGCTGCTTTCTCCGTCGCTGTATGTTGAATGAATATGCAGATCCCCGGGAAAATGATCATAGGATATGATCCTGGGAATTTTCTTTTGCGCCAGTTCAATTTCACCCAGATCTTCTCTCATCTCAGGAGGAATAAACTCAAGACCAAGGGCCTGATAGACTTGTTCCTCTGTTTTTCCCGCTACATATTTTTCATCCTTAAATACACCATATTCGTTGATCTTTAATCCTTTATCTTTAGCAAGAGAGCGAAGTTTGACATTATGGGCTTTTGATCCTGTAAAGTACTGCAGGGCAGCGCCGAATGAGGTGTCATCCACAATGCGCAGGTCCACCTGAAAACCCTCGTCTGTTTCAATTGATGATCGTGTCGGTCCTTTCGCTTTTACCCGGGCCACGATATCAAGGGCGGTGAATTGGTCCATTACTTTTTTTGGATCATCACTGGTTACGAGGATGTCGATATCTCCCACTGTCTCTTTCATTCTTCGGTATGAACCGGCAGGAGAGATCTGTTTGATCTCTTCCCATCCGGAGAGTTCTTTTAAAAGTTCATTCACCATCACAAACGCCTTTCCCAGCGGGATCCGGCCCAGGGCTTTTTTTAAAAATTCAATTCCTTTCATGATATTATCAATCTTTTTTTCTCCCATACCGGGCAGACTGGCCAGAGAACCGTTCCTGATCGCTTTTTCAAGGTCCTGAAGATTTTTTACTTTCAGCTTTTGATAAGCCAGGGCCACTGTCCGGGGACCCAGAGAAGGAATGCTCAATAGATCCAATAATGATTCGGGAAGACCCTGAAAGGCCTCTTTTAATTTTTTTATCTGGCCTGTTTCAAAATATTCTTTGATCTTTTTAGCAATACCCTCCCCTATTCCGGGGATCTTTTGCAGCTCATCGTTTTGGTAATGATCATAAATATCACTGGTAAGGTTGTTCAGAATCTGTGAAGCCTTACGGTAAGCGATGATCTTGAACCGGTTTTCGCCTTTTATCTCCAGGGCATCGGCTATTTTATCAAACATCTGGGCTAGTTTCTGATTTTCCATGTATTAGTCTTATTTCAGCTTTTTTGCTGAAGCCATCCAGAACCATCCTTCTGTTCCATCCAGTGTCTTTATCTTCAGATAGGCATTATTTTTGCCGACTTGCTTCTTTTCTCCTGAAAAGTAGAATTTTTCTCCTTTCGGCATCTTTTTTATTATTTCGGTCTTAGAGCTGGGACCTTTTCTGAAATTATCTTCTTTAAGACTCTCCCACAGTTCTTTTACAACCACTGTTAACGCGGACGATGATCCCAGCTTGCTTTCAATATCATTATTAAAGGCTGTTACTTTGTATTGGTATGTCTTGAAGGCCTGGACGTCTTCATCCCTGTAACTATTATCCTTTATTTCTTTTAATTTTTTAAATTCTTCCCCTTCACCGTCAGTCCGGTATATCCTGTAGCCGGCGATCTGTTCTTTCATCTTATCCCATTTCAATTCCACGGGAACAGCCTCACTGATGATCTCTACATTCTGAACAGGGTCAAGTTCAGGAGGAGGCAAAGGCTGAGCGGAGTTGAATATGGACAATTCCGATTCATACCCAAAAATATTAACGGATGCCACCTTGTAATAATATGTTTTTCCAGGGTCAAGATCCTGGTCCGTGAAAAGGCTTTTATCTGTTTCACCGACATATTCATAATCTCCATCAGCGCTTTCACTTCTATAGATATAATACCCGGCCAGTTTCTTCTCTTGGTTAGGTTTCCAGGACAGGGTAATGGATTTGATCTCGCTTTTGGTCTTCAAATTAGCAGGAGTTTTCAGGTTAAAGTCATTATTCTCGGAATAATACAGCATGATCTTTTTTACAATATCTTTACAGGTCTCTCTTATCTGGCTCTCTTCTGATATTTTTTCGTAAAAGGTGCAGATATCCTTTCCATTCAGGATATTAACAACCCGGACATCAATATCGATCGTGTCTTTCAATTTTGAGACACTTCCTATGATCGCTGATTCCAGGGTCAGTTCTTTCCCCGCTTTGACAGCCTGTTCCAGGTTGATCGATTTATTTTTCAACTCTAATTTATCTAAAACCTCTTCAACCCTGGACTTGTCCCTGACATCAAAAAAATTGGCGAGGGCTATTTCTTTGTTCAAATTATGAGCCACCACCTGACCATAATCCAGTTCAATGGCTTCCTTTCCCACATTTTCAAATTTAAAGACCGCCAGCATCTGTTTCTGATCAGGGTAGATAATCTCTTTTTTAACAACAGGCTG
>JAFGFC010000193.1 GCA_016931325.1 Spirochaetota bacterium
CAGGAGCATAAGGCTACCCTGAAAGTGCGCAGTTCCATCAATATCAAGTGGCTTTACCCGGAAGACTTTCAGATCAAGGCAGAGGGTGAAAAGATCAATGTGATCGAGATCATTCCCAACCAGCTGATAACAAAGAAGATCGTTGAAAAAGCCAGAATAGAGAACGGGCTGGCTGTGTCTGACCCTTCAAGGGACATTATTAAATGTCTGGTCGTGGAACGCCATTTTGCCTCGAATAATATCGGCAAGGGTTTTGTCAGAGGTTTTGGATTGAAACAGGGCGCTTTAGCCTCCTCTGTGGCGCATGATTCGCATAATATCATTGTGATCGGCACGAATGATGCGGACATGGAGAATGCCGTGATCCATCTGAGACGGATCAACGGCGGGTTCTGCATTATGGATGGCGGCAAGGCGGTCGCTGAACTCTCCCTGCCCATTGCCGGACTCATGAGCGATGAGCCCATTGATAACGTGATAAAGAAACTGAAGAATTTGAATAATGTGGCTAAAGAACTGGGTGTCACAGTGGATGAGCCGTTCCTCATGCTTTCATTCCTATCGCTACCTGTTATTCCTTCTCTTAAACTCACGGATAAAGGACTGGTCGACGTGGACAAGTTCAAGTTTGTGGATTTGTTTATTAAATGAGTACTAGGTTCCAAGTACTATGTACTAAGTTTGATGCACAGGAAGTGCATCAGGTCAAATCCGCCAGGATGGCTGGGATTTGACCAATGTATAAAGATATGATATTCAAAAACAATAATTATTTTTTCAGTGAGGCGCAGTTCAAATACCAGGTAGAGAAATGCGAGTACTGTGAGCATAAGAACTGTACGGAAAAATGTCCGGCTAACTGCTCGCCCATGGACTTTATCAAGGCGGCCTCAGTGGGTGAGCCGTCGGATATCAAACGCTCCGCTGCGCTGATCATGCAGATGAATCCCTTTGGCGGGGTCTGCGGAATGACCTGCCCTGAAAGGCATTGCATGAGCGGGTGCACAAAAAAGGAATGGGACGCCTCCATTGATATACCGGACATCCAATCCTCCATTATCGAACAGGCCCACAAACTCAAAGTCTTTCCCGGATTTAAGAAACCTGTGCTGAACCACAAAAAGATAGCCATAATCGGCTCAGGACCGGCCGGGCTTTCGGCTGCCGCCTACCTGGCACAGAAAGGTTTTTCCGTGGAATTGTTTGAAAAAGAGGAAAAGGCCGGCGGGTATATCAATCTTATCCCTGATTTCCGGTTACCCAAAAAAGTATTGAAAAGAGATATCCATTTCATCCGCTCCCTGGGTGATATCAGGATCCATTTTAATAAGAGGATAGACGATCCCCTGCTTCTTCTGGAAAAAGGATTCCAGGTTGTTATTGTTTCCCCTGGTCTGCCCAAACCCATCCGGTTAAATATTAAAAATGAGAAACTGGCCATTACAGGCATAGATTATTTGAAAGATCCTAAAAGATATAATATGAAGAACGCGTCAGTGGCCATTATAGGCGGCGGCGCGGTTGCGGCTGACTGCGCCCTGACAGTGGCTAAGAAAAAGGCGGCCAGGATCGAAATGTTCGCCCTGGAAGAGATCGGGGAGATGCCTCTAACGGAAAAGGAGAGGACCGAGATCATCGAGCAAAAGATCGCCATCTCCCCCCGGACCAGAGTCTACGAGATTCTGGCGAGCAAATCCAAAAAGGTTATTGGGCTCAGAACCATCCGGGTCGTTCTGACCGGGAAAAAATTCAAGTTAGCGAATATAAAAGATGTACCCCGAAGCCAGATAACCAGAAAGGATATAAACACGGTTATCATCGCGATCGGCACAAGAGGAGATTTTAAAAAGGTAAATCACAGAGCGGTGTTCTATGCCGGTGATCTCGTTAACGGCCCCACGACCATTGTCGAAGCGGTCGCGTCCGGAAAAAATGCGGCATTGCAGGCAGAAGCCTTTTTATTTAAACGCGAGAGACCAAAAATAAAGAACAATGTAAAAAGTGTGGCTGTTATTGAGGGGTACGACCATTTCCCTGTCATGTTGCAGACGGATTTTTTCGGCCGGCGGATCTCCACCCCTTTCCTGCTCTCCGCGGCTCCGCCTTCGGACGGCTATGACCAGATGAAAAAAGCCTATGAGGCCGGGTGGTCAGGCGGAATAATGAAAACCGCTTTTGATAATGTCCCTATCCATATCCCGTCAGAATACATGTATCTTTTTAATAAAAAAACATTTGCCAACTGTGATAATGTTTCCGGCCATACGCTGGACCGTGTTTGCAGGGAGGTGGACAGCCTGAGAAAAGAATTCCCTGACCGGTTGACCATGGCCTCCACAGGCGGCAGCGTTACCGGGAACGATGAATCAGATAAAAAAAGCTGGCAGAGTAATACGAAAAAGCTGGAGAATGCCGGATGCATGGGAATTGAATACAGCCTCTCCTGTCCCCAGGGGGGTGAAGGCACGGAAGGTGATATTGTCTCCCAGAACGCTTCGCTCACAGTAAAAATAATCGACTGGGTTCTGGAACAAAGTAACCTGGAAGTCCCGAAATTATTCAAACTCACGGCATCTGTAACAGCGATCGAAACGATCATAAACGCCATAAAAGGGATTCTGCAAAAGTATCCCAAACACAAGGTCGGCGTGACACTGGCCAACACCTTTCCTACCCTGGCTTTCCGCTCCATAAAAAAGAAGAGCTGGGAAGACGGGGTTGTGGTGGGTATGAGCGGTGAAGGGGTTTTGCCTATCAGCTTTTTTACGCTCGCCCGCGCCTGTCCGCTTGGCATAGAAATATCCGGGAACGCCGGGCCCATGGACCATATGTCAGCCGCCCATTTCCTTGCCCTGGGCGTTCGAACGGTCCAGTTCTGTACCCTGGTGATGAAATACGGTTATGATGTGTTCTTTGACCTGTGTTCGGGATTGAGCCATCTTATGGAATACAGGGGTATCAAGTCCATGAAGGAATTGATCGGCAGGGCCCTGCCCGACCCCATCACGGATTTCATGGCGTTGCCGTCTGAAAAAAAGATATCCGCGGTGAATAAAGAACTCTGTGAGCACTGCGGCAATTGCGGACGATGTCCTTATCTGGCTATCAGCTATGACAAGAACAGGATACCGCAGACCGATCCGGAAAAATGTATCGGATGCAGCATCTGCGTTCAGAAATGCTTTTCCGGAGCGCTTTATATGAGGGACCGTACTGCAAAAGAAAAAGCGTTATTGAAAGAAAAATGAGAAAACGGATGGCAAGTGAGAAAAGCATAAAAAAAAGGATCAGTCTGAAAGAACTTGCTGAAATAAACAAGTTGAAACAAGCTCTGGGTATCGATATTCTGGATTTGCCTTTCCAGATGGACCCGGGTTTCATTAAAAAGGTTCAGTGTCTAATCCAGCAAAAGCCTTTCCTGGGGAACAGGAATGTGCTTTTACTGAGCGAACCTCAATTTAAATACCATGAAAAGAACATCCTGCTCTTCCTGAACCGTAAATACAGGAAATGCGACTGCTGCTTTACCCGCCATGCCAGCTATAGCGCTAAGGCAAAATTAAAAAATGTGCGTTATATTCCAAAAACAGATATCCAGCGCTCCTCCTATGATCATGTCATCGTGTATAACTGTCTTGAATTTTTCAGCCATGAGATTACAAAAATCAAAGGGGATAAATTCATTCTTCTGCTGACCCCCAAGGACGGCTGGGCATTGGCCAAAAAACCGGAAATTTACAGCAGCCTGGAAAAGTTTTTAAAAAAAACAACATGTTTCATTTTGTTCAAACATCACCTTGCCTATACCCCATTTACCTGGTCAAAACTGAAAATCGGCTCTTCTATCAATTGGCCGGCCACGCTTGACCTTTTTTTTAAAGTGCCTGAAAAGCCGCTGTTCGACTATCTCTTCATGGGAGGGTGTGGCAGGGATTATCAGTTCCTTTATGAGCACAGGGAACTGTTCAAGGATAAAAAGGTCATTATCACGCATTGTGACGCGCATAAACATACTGATGTCTACAGCCAGGAAGATTATATCTATGATTCAAAATACACCAGGCTTTTAAAAAAGAACAGGAATTTTGTCTGCCTCAATCGTATCAATGAACCTAATTATTGCAAAGTCCTGTTATACAGCAGGGTCACGATTTGCCTGTTCAGAGGTATTGTGCGTTACGATTCCGCCTGCATTTCCGACGCTCTCTGGTATGGCAAGCCGGTCATCACCAATCAAACCATGGCTACGGAGTATATGAAAGACTATATCTTTTTTATACGGGATGGTTCGGATTTACAGAACGTTCTGCAAAGGCTCGAGGACCCGGCATTCCTTCAAAAGGTTTCTGAAAAGGCTATGCGTTACGCCAGAAAAGAAAATAATATCTATAATATTTTAAAAAAGATCAAATAAGAATAAGGATGAAGGGGAATTCATTCGATTGATCAAACAGGCAGTTACTTTTCCTTATAAATATACATTGTAAATTCATATAGTGGATAATCGTGTCTCAGGACCACGAACCGGCTAAGCTTTTTTGCAAATTTAAATATCTCTTCCGGCGCGTAGTAAAATAGATTCCTTTCCTTAAAATCGAC